>JBIKRO010000042.1:0-24425 GCA_044349095.1 Aquirufa sp.
GAGATAATTAACTTAATTGACTTTCCTATCATTCTAGCTAAAAAATACTCAGCAGAAAAAGGGACTTCGAGATTCTTCGAGTTCAGAGTGTGTGATGATATTGAAATTTTAGACGATGCTGTAGGTGTAATTGATGGGTATATTAATCTTATATTTGATGACATCATATTGGATTCAATAAAGGAGAGATCAAAAAGAGTTAAGTCAAACATTTTTGTTCTCTATAAAAATACACACGAGATTAAAAAGACTGTATTCACTATATTGAAACTTGAGAAAATCAGAAAAAAACATTCAGATGACACAAACGCAATTAAATTATTAAATGACGAAAAAGAGTTCCACTATAATGTTTTAAAAGAACTTATAAATATTGGTCTATATTCTAATTTAAATAACATTTGGATACACAATGGCGAAAAAATCACAATAAATAATAGGGCTAACCTTAATGAATTTATCACAAAAGTTTGCAATGATATTTATTATAAAACACCGACATTTTTTAATGAACTTATAAATAAAGAACATTTAAGCACACCAATAAATTCTGCTAGAAAATCACTCCTCAGAAGAATAATTGACAATGAACATATAGAAAATTTAGGTTTTGAAAATGAGAAATTTCCGCCTGAAAAAGCAATATATCTCAGTTTATTAAAAAGAACTAATATTCACAGAAGGAGTATTAATTCTAATAATTGCGAAATCTCTAAACCTAATGAGAATTCAATAAATCAATTTGAAAATACACTATTCCCTATCTGGAAAGAGTGTGATTCGTTTTTAGAATCATGCAATTTAAAGTCTAAATCAATTGATGAATTATATTCTATTTTAACAAAAGCACCATATAAGTTAAAGAAAGGATTTCTTGATTTTTGGATACCAATATATCTACTTGCAAATAGAGAAAACTTTGCACTTTTCCATCGATCAGGAGGATTTACGCCATACCTATCCGATGAAACTTTAGACTTGATCCATAAAAAACCAAGTGACTTTCTAATTAAAAGTTATGATGTTAGCGGCATTAAAATAAATATTCTTGAAGGATATAAAGCGATTACTCAAATCAATTCAAATAATGGCCTACAAACAACATTTCTCTCCATATTTGGTAATTTTTTAAGATTCCACAGAAGTCTAACTCCTTATGCCTTAAGAACTTCCAATCTAACAAATCAAGCAATAAATTTAAGGGACTCTATCAAGCTAGCTAAAGATCCAGAAGATGCATTATTTGATAAGTTCCCAGCAGCACTTGGCTACCATAACATAAATTCTGAAACAGAAATTGATAAGCTTACTTCATACGTAGATCAATTACAAAAAAGCATAAAAGAGATCAGAGAAATTTATAATGAGCTATTGGAAAACATAGAGAAAAAAATTTCATCTTCATTTGGATGCTCAAATTCAAGCTTTCCTGAATACAAATTAGAAATAATTGAAAAGCTGGATGGAATAGATTTGAATAAATTAAACAAAACACAACGTATCTTTTTTGAGCGCCTTACATCTCCATTAGACGACCGAATCAGTTACATCAAGTCATTAGCAGATGTTGCATTAAACAAGCGTGTGGAGGATATCTTTGATGAAGAAATACCACTCCTATATTCAAATATTGAGGAATATTCTAAAGGACTTATTAATACTATTGAAATACATAAATTCAATTCAAAGTCAAATAATTCCAAAATGATTTCTTTCAGTCTAACTGATGAAAAAGGTAATTTGACAAATTCAAAAGTTATAATAAGTGATAAACTTAAGCATAGTCTAACCACTCAAAAGAAAACAATTCAAGATAGCTTAAAAACACTAACTCCTGAGACCCAAAAAGGCCTACTAATAGAGTTGCTAAATGATATATTACAACAAACAGAATCATGACAAAGATAAACCATGTATTAGGGATTTCAGGAGGTAAAGATAGTGCTGCTCTAGCAATTTATATGAGCAAAAATTATCCTGCATTAAATATCAACTATTACACCTGTGATACAGGTAAGGAACTAAACGAGACCTATGAACTAATTGATCGTTTGAACTCAGTACTTGGCAAAAAAATCACAATCTATAATTCATTGGACTTAGAAAACTCTCCTTTGAATAACCCATTTGATCATTTTCTAGCCGTATATGGTGGATACTTACCATCACCTAATTCAAGATGGTGTACTAATAAATTAAAACTTCAACCATTCGAAAAAAACATTGGTGATGAACCTACCATATCATATGTAGGTATACGAGGGGACGAAAATAGAGAGGGGTATATTTCTAAGAAAGAAAATATTCAAACAATTTTCCCTTTTAGAAAAAATATATGGAGTGAGGATGTTATTAAAAAGTTCTTGTCAAACGAAAATTTAGAATCTAACTTAGAAATTTTCAAGAAGATAACTAATGACAGTAAAATATTAGAATTTGCCTCTCTCCCTCTCTCATTCAAGTTCAGTCAACTTCAAAAACTAACAGCCTTAATTGATCAAAACGTAAAAATATTTAACAAAGCAGTTTTTGAATTTCTAAAAACTACAGATTACCCTGTAGGAAAACTAGATGAATTCCCACTAATTGAAAATGAAGATATTATTAAAATTGATGATGTTTTTTCAATTTTAGAAAACTCCGGAGTTGGAATTCCTGCATATTATAAACCTATTAATTATTATATTGAAATTAACGGAGAAAAAAAGTCAGGTACATATGCCAGAAGTCGGTCAGGTTGCTTTTTCTGTTTCTATCAACAGAAAATAGAATGGGTATGGCTACTCGAGCAACATCCAGATCTTTTTGAAATGGCTATAACTTATGAAAAAGAAGGATATACATGGATGGAAGAAACACTATTAGAACTAAAAAAGCCAGAACGTGTTGCAACAATTAAACGGGATCATTATTTGAAAACCGTCCGTCAACAGAATAAATCAAAAAACAACTGGCAAGATGACATTTTAAATGCAGAGGGAGAGGGCTGCGCCAGTTGTTTTATTTAATTAAACTCTATCAAGGATTTCATAAAAATAATCATCGGCATGATTAAAAAGACCAGGATTTGTTTCTCTTAACTCTAGTATATATTTTGCCCCCCCTTCAGCATATTCACTAATAATTGTTAGAATTTTCCGAGAATCTAAAATGTCTTCTGGCTTTTCAGCATTGATTTTCCCAATGGCCATTAATAACAAACTATATGCTATTTTAGTTGAACCGTTATAGATCATTTGATATTGAAATGAAGTGCTATTTGGCAACGAAACCCCCTCCTCTCTCTTGTTGTTTTTAAATCCAATAATTGCAGCCCAAGCATAGACTTGCCAATACTTAGAAAAAAATTTATCGTCCTCCTTGCCGGTTGCTTCTTGTTTCCTACTAAAAAGATCTCGTACCTTTAGAACGGTATCGCCATAATGAACATTAGATTTATTCATTTCAAGTATCAATTTTTCCTTCATATTATACAATTTTAGTAATAAAAGTTTTTCGATTTGATCTTACATCAGCTAAGTCTCCATCAATTACTTTATTTACAAATTCATAGTAAGTTACAATTTTAGCGTCCTGAATAAGTTTACGTCTACTATCTCCCTCGAAGTTAAAATAGTCTTTGGACATTATTATCATTTGATTAAAAGAGCTGCCAATATTCACCGTTAAAGAATATGTATTCTTATGATCTAAATCAGAGGTAGGCGCATCAGCAATTATAGGATAACTCTTATTCATTTTCTTTTCACTAAGCGATAAAAATGCATTTGCAACGGCCAGTTTTTGAGCAACAATCTCTGCTGTATTTAAATTAGTCAAGGCTCTTCGTTTAGGTGTCCTGTCCAGTATTCTAATACCTTTATCTATTTCTATTAAACCCTGAGTATTACCGCCTAAATATAGGTTATAAAGCCTATTACTCTCAAGTTCAATTTCTTTTATTAATTTCGTAAGTGCTTCGTTTTTTAATGTATTTAAACATTTAGTAAACAATTTAACATAAGGTAAAGCCAACTGCTCAGCAGTAGTTTGAGAAGTAAGCGATAAAGATTTATTTTTCTCTTCGGTATCTTGATCAACACTATCTTTCAATAATTTAAGTTCTCTATTTAATTGATCAATTCTTCTATCCAAACGCTCCTTTTCTTCATTTTTCAGTTTCAAAATTTGTAAAATTTGACTTGCAGAAAAAGCTCCATCTCTAATTACTTTATCATTTTCTTCTCCTGAATCCTTATAAAGTAACTCGATTTTATCCTGAACAATTTTGCGTTCTCTAATTAGTTCACTCACCACCTTTTTCTTATTCTTCAATTCTGATGTAATTTCTGGTAAAATTTTACTTAAATCATGTCTCTCGCGGTTGAGATCAGTATAATTATCAATTAAGTATTTGTGATAATAATTCTCCTTAAAATCATTTAGTCTCTTTACTAAAGCATGATACTCTGAACTCTCATCTTCAATTGATCTTTCACATATATAACAAATTTTATCCTGTAACATTTTTTGAACATATTCTGGACCCGGCAGTGAAATTGGTACAGGATTTTCTGTTTTTTGAAGTCTGTTTATCTCAACATTTATAATTTCCAAATTATTTGTCGAATTCTCTACTAGTTCATCACAAGCGTTAAGCATCCACTTATTTATAAGTAATTCTTTATTTGAAAAGGTTTCGTAATCAATTTTAAGTTTAATTCTATCTTTTTCAGCATTTAACTCATTCAACTTTTCTTTTAAATCTCTGTATTTATCATAATTTTTCAATTTAGATTCTTGCCCATGAATTTCAGTTAGAATTTTATCGAAATCTTCTAAATATTGTTCTAATACTTTTTTCTGTTCTATGATTTTCTTAGAGTTATCGGAAATATTACGAATTAATTGTTGTTCCGTTGAGGTCAATTTCTTCTCAGCTGTAAGCTGACGATTAACTAAACGATCTAATTCTTCAGATGATTTGCCAACAATTTTTTCGATATTATCATAAACAGGAAAGTAAGATATTTCATTAATAGCATGTTTTAATGTAGCAGGCTTGCTGAAATCGTATAACTCATCAACTGTCTCTCCTTGATACCACATAAATTTCCTGATACTTGTAGGAAAGATTTTTTCTAAAAAATAAGTGATATTGGATTGTAAAATATAGAACGTTTCACCATCTTTTTTATAACTAATCTCAAGTTCAGAGGGAGTAAAAACACTAAAAAAACCCGAATTTGAGTCGTCTCCTGCTTTTCTAATATATTCTATTTTTTTCAAAAAAGTATATTCAATTTCTTCTAAATTAGAATCTTCACTTTCCTCGTTATCAGTGGTTAATTTAATTTGCACAAAACACTTTATAATATCGTTGACCTGGCTATTATCTTCATAATAATCAGGAATCAATAAATGATTGTTTGCATCACACCAAGTTTTTTTTGTTGCGTTTAACGAATCTTCTATATATACCTTATCAAAAAATGTCCAATAAAAAGCATTAAATAATTGAGATTTACCACCACTATTTAATGACGATATTATATTCAAACCTTTCTTAAACTCGATAATATTCTCATCTAAAAAACAAAAGAAATTATTAATTTTGACCTCACTGATTATCATATATTTTCTTTTAAACTGTTAATTATCATATTTTGAAACTCCGTTTTGCCTTTTGATGTATCATCAGCATTCAAATATTTATTAGTTAATAACTTTTCAAATGCTTTGTTAATAATATTATGATCTAATTTATTCTCCTTAATTAGGGCAGAAATTTCATCTGATTTCAAAATTAGTTGAAACTCTTCTCTTAAATTTTCGTTTAAGCTTTTCATGATTTTAGTTATAATTTAACGTTATATTTTTCTTTTTCTTGTTCAATTAAAACGTGTATATCAATTCCCAGGTCTGAACAAATTGGTTCCAAATCAATTATACAATCATAATAGTTTTTAGCAAGAAGAGCAAAATTCACAACTCTTCTTATCTCACTTTCAAATATATTTTTTTCAAGCTTTATTAGATTTTGATTTATTTCCGTAGGATCTAATCTAGGTTTAACAATCATATCATAAATAATAGCCACTTTGTTTTTATACTTTCTCAAAACTCTTCCTCTTCGTTGAATATATTGTCTTGGATTACCCGTACTTGAACAAAAAATTGCAATTTGAGTCTCAGGGATATCTACACCTTCATCAAGACATTTCATCGCTAACAATGCGTCTAATTTATGATTTGAAAATTGTTTTAAAACTAAACCTCTATCTTTCGTTTCTCCGGTAAACTTCCTTACTCTAATTCCGAAATTTAAATCTAGCATTTCCTTATAATCATCAATAATTGCATCATCATTTGGATCTGAATAATCTTCATCAAATTCGTCATATTCATTCTCAAAACCTTCAGGAACATATATAAAAGCTAATTTGAAATTTTCTTTTCCTATTTCATTAACGATATTGCTTAAACACTGTAGTTTATTAGTTGCTTTATGAATTATTGATTTGCGTTCGATTAATTTATTTTTGACATATGGTAAGTCTTTGTATCTATTTGTTTTATGATCATAATATTTTGCTAATTCATTCGTAATTATTGAATATTTATGAAGCTCATCAGGTTCTAATCTTACAATTTTAGGATAATAATAATATTCCGATAAAACCCCAATATCAATTGCTTCCTTCATATTAAACTCAAAAGTATATTTAGGTGGGTATGAATTAAAAAAATGATTCATTTTATCAACCCCAACTTCATCAAATTGGCGCTCAGGAGTAGCTGACAAACCAATCCTTGAATTTATTTTACTAGGTAAAATTTCTAATAATTTTGGAGATCCTATCGTGTGTGCTTCATCCGCAATAAAAATGATTTTTTCAAATTCATTTTTAAAATTATCATTTAATAATTGTTGAAATTTCTTTGTTCTATATGTCGCATATGTTAATATTATTATATAATCTGGATTAAAACCATATTTAACATCAGAGATTATTTGCTTAAAACCCTCATTCCAATTTTGATTTTGACTAGAGCAGACTAAAACATTTTGAAAATTAAAACTGCCTTTTACTTCACTATACCATTGGTCCGCTAGAGAAATTGTTGGGACTAAAATAATTGTTTTATAATATCCATTAATTTTGAATTCTTCCAGAACACAATTAAGTGACGTAATTGTTTTTCCTGTACCAGTTGCCATTGCAAAAAGACCTTGATTGTTGTTTTTTTTCCAATTTTGATAAGCCTCAACCTGATAAGGCCTAGGGCCATCAGAATACGGAAATCGCGGTTTGAATATTTTATCTTCAATGTCCTTTTTAATTTCAGAAATCAGATTAATTACATTTGGCAATTCATGAACTTGCTTTAATTTTTCTAATAGTTGCGTTTCTTCTATCAATAATTCCCCAATCTCAACATCATAATCACCTAACGCCTCTTTAATTACAATTTCAATCCCACTTTGATCAACATATTCTACATATGATGCGTTCCCAGAAATAATCTCTTCAAATCGCTTTTCTTGTGATAATATTCTTTTTCTTTCAACTTCGGTTTCCTCTAGATATACATCCAAATCCTCGTGATTTTCTAGAAGTCCAAAAAAAGTAAAATTACAGGAAGCTCTAAAAGCTACTTTACTTTCTCCATCATAAAAAACACCGGTTTTATTATGAGAAATCCCCTTTTTACCTTTGGGTTTTACTAATATGATCTCAATTCTTTCTTTTGCAATAAGCCATGATATACATTTTAAAAAATGATTACTATGTTCATCTAAATTACTTTTTATCGAATGGAAATCTGTTAAATCAATAGCATCACTTGTGAAGTTTTCAAGACTTGAATTCTTGATAATTTCAGCATCATCTGCAGACAAAATATTATTGGCAATAATCCTCATTTTACCTCCATTAAAAAGAAAAGAAGCAAATCCATATGCTAATACTTTGATTGCAGCAGAACTGAAATAACCTAATTGTAGATCAAACCTATTTGAATTGCTTAATGCATTTAGGTAAAATTCAATTGGTTCAGGTGAAGATTCACTAGAAAATGTCCTATCCTCTGGCCAAACAATATCTTTAAGCATAATTGAAAATATTAGACTCTAACAATAAATTAAAATCAGAAAGTACATCGTCTGAAAATAATGGAATTTTGCTGAAGGATAATCTGAATGAAAAAACTACATCATTATCCAATATTTCAGCTACTACATGTGAATTCTTAATAATATGTGAATCACATGCGGAACCATTTGAAAATGAAAATTTACCTGAATCCGAAATCAGCTTTTCTACTTCTAAACCAGGAATCACAACATTTAAAATATTAGGTATACGATGTATAGAGCTAACCAAAATATATGCGCCAGAGAATTTTGTCAAAATATTGTTTTCGAGTCTCTGAATTCTAAACCAATTTTCAGACGTCACAGAAGCATAATCCAATAACATACTAATCTCACAAGCTTTGCCTAAACCAACAATCAATGGTGTATTATATGTACCCGCTCTTAATCCGCCCTCCTGACTGCCGCCATGAATTAAAGGAGAAATCAACACGTCTTTCTTTTTATACAGAACTCCCACACCTTTGGGTCCATTGATTTTATGCCCACTGAAAGAAAGCATATCGATATTATCTAGTTCAACATCTACTTTGATTTTTCCAATTGCCTGAGTAGCATCACAGAAAAACGCAATAGAATGTTCTTTGGCTATTTTACCAATTTGTTGGATTCGCTGTATTACTCCAATTTCATTATTAACATACATAACTGAAATAAGTAATGTACTAGATTTAATCGCACTTTTTAATTCTTCTAAAGAGATCAATCCATCTTTGTCAACACCCAAATAGGTAACTTCAACCCCTCTACTTTCTAAATATTCACATGTTGATAAAACTGCTTTATGCTCTGTTTTAACGGTAATGATATGATTCCCTTTTTGAAAATTTGATTCAACATATCCCTTTAAGGCCATGTTAATTGATTCAGTTGCACCAGAGGTAAAAACTATTTCAGAATCATCCGCATTAATCAATTGAGCTACTTGTTTTCTGGCATTTTCAATTGCGTTTTTTGCAATTTTTCCAAATTCATGATTGCTAGATGGATTCCCATAAAGTTGTGTGAAATATGGTAACATTGCATCCAATACCTGTTGATCTACTTTAGTAGTTGCTGCATTATCCCAGTAAATAAACTCTTCTAACTTATCCATTCCAGATTTAACTACACTCTCAAATTTATTTAGATAATTTTTAAAATAAACGTTTAACTAAAATTAAATTCAATTAATAATTGCAACTTTTAGAGTTTGATTAAAATAAATCAAAACAGAAATGTAATTCAATTATTTTATTCACGACATTTTGCATATCCACTTGTTTTGACATGTTTTTGCGTTCTAATCGTTTCTTTCTTTTGGTTATTCAAAATTTATTGGCCCCCCTTTTTTTTCCTTAGTTAAAAAATTATAAAGAAACTAGCAATGATTTCAAAATCAATCACTTACTAATTTTTTAACCAACCTTTTCCACCTCCCCAGGCATACTTCTCTCTATCCGATTCACCGGATCCATGCTGTTCACCTCAACGGCCAATATCCAGTTTCCATCTGAATCTTCTTTTATAAATGGCGCGGTTTCCGGATAATCATCCTTTAACCACAACATGGCACGCATACTCATTTTTAGTTTGATTGGAAACTTGTCTCCTGAATCATTAAAACCAAAAACATCTGGGTTCAACAGCTTATGCTGTTCTTGAAATTTAGCGATTTCCTCCAAATTTTCAATGGATCCCATACGTTCTAGCTTGAAATATTTGTTTTGCTGGGACTCAACTTCAAATGCACATAGATACTGATAGTTGGAAGTAAAACCAATCGGCTCCACCAAACGGTCAGTGATGCTTTCGCTACTGGCCGATTGATACTTAATAATGTTGATTTGTGTTTTATTTAAAATGGATTCATTGATTTGTGACACCAGTGTAGACAGATGGCCATTCACAATGTTATTGGCCAAGATGTTTGATTCTTCTAATGAAGGCAATTTGGCTTTAATGGAGGCAACCAATGGATTATTCTTAACTGATACCGTCAAAACCTCTTGGATTAAATGACTTTCTTCTTTGGTGAATGGCTCTACGATTTGGTCAGCTTTTAAAAAGAATTTGTTGTGATCACCCTTTCCTACCTCAAATCCCAATTCAGTTAAAAGATCCATGTAGCGATAGCAACTACGTTCAGATATTTCCAGTGATGATGCAAGCCTTTTGATGGTTTTGGCAGGAAACGTTTTCAATAGGGTAATCAATTTGAAAACACGAAGTATTCGATTTTGATTATGCATATTAAGTGGTTAATGAAACAAACTTAGCACAATATTTTCTGATATCGAATACCAGCGACCTTACTTGTCAAGATTAAAATTTCATTTTTTAAAAAATGAAATTGCATAATTTAAATACTTGTTTAAATTTAAACATAAAAAATAATCATATCATTTATCGATGGACTTACCTATTGATTTCCAAAATACAGTAATTTCAAATCTAGTACAAGACTTTAATCGCACTGAGGATCCCTTTGAATGGTTGCCGGGACTTGACTCAGCGACTGATTTTGTTCCCAATTCAGAATATACTGATCTATTGAGTCGCTGCGATGCTGCTTATTCGGACATTCTTACTGGAGATGTGTTGAATTACAGTATGGTGGAATTGAAAGCCGTAGTGGATCAATACTCTGAGCTATTTGATGAGGTTGAAAAACAATTGCGGTACTATGACGGATTTGACCGATTCTTCTATTTGTTTGATGCTGTATTTTCCGCTTATCTCTTTACAGATAAAGAAGGTTGGAATGCTTTCTTTGCACTAGATGATTACAGCAAGTTTGATATGAGTATTGAACGAAATTTAACCAACTGGTTATTTGCTTATAAAGACCTAAATGAAACCATTGCTCAACACCTATTTTACAATTCCGATTGTGATTGCAACAGTCAAGATTACTACCGAGTGAGCCACATAGGTATACACATTCACAAGGATGACTTAGCCAAAATCTTTGAATTTTCTACTCTATATTGCGAGCAATATGCATTTTTATTAAAAAAGTACATGAACATCACTTGGGAAGAATTCCTTGCTCTAACCGAAGAGGATGACTTGTATTATACCCGAGATAACTTGTTTTATTACCTATTAAAATCTCGCAATAAGGATTATTCACCATTCATAAAAAAACTTAAGTACTAAAACCCCTTTTTAAAACCAAGTTCATGCAAAAATCACTCTTAATCTTCCTGTTATTTTTTAGTTTTCAAACCTTTTCCCAAAGCTATAACCTTCAGACAGGAATTAACTTCTATGACGCTGGTAAGTATGATGAATCATTGGACTTTCTAAATAAAGAAATCGCTCAAAATCCTAAGGAAAGCCAAGCCTATTTTTATAATTCCCTAATCTATGTGGAGAAAGATGAACTTGCGAAGGCTTTGACCCAGGTCAATTTAGCCATTCAGTTCAATCAATCCAATGACACCTTACTATGTAATTACTGGCAAGCCAAAGGAAATGTTTATGTCAAATTAAAAGATACCCTTAAGTTCGAAAATGCCTATGAAAAGGCTATCAAATTAGCTCCAACAAACGTAGATGTATATGTTCATCGGGCTACAAACTATTTCACGTTAGAATTATATGAAAAGGCATTGATAGACCTAAAAAAAGCCTTGGAAATCGATGAGGTTAATTCAGATGCATTAGTCCTAAAAGCTAGGGTACATGAAAAACAAAAAAAATATGAGGATGTAATAAAACAAAGTGATTATTTGATTAGCCTTTCTATTGAACTACCTGCCGCCTATATTTTAAAATCGTATGCCAATTTTTATTTAGATCGTTTTGATGAGGCAATCAATGACGCATATAACGCCCTTTTGGTCGATTATAAAAATACGGACATGCAGGATAATTTTGTCATTTACTCAAAAAAGAATTTCACTTTGGGACTTGCTAAAATATCTCGATTGATTAAAGAATCTCCTTTGAACCATTCTTTTCTAGCCATAAGATCACAAATTTTCACTGCAAAAAAAGATTACAAAAATGCGATTAAAGATTATAATACAATCTTAGAACTTAATACTCATAACGAAAATTCAAAATACTATAGTCAAAGAGGACAGGTATATGAGGAAATGGGTATGCACCAAATGGCGATCAATGACTTTACAAAATCAATCTCTTTTGATACTTCAACTTCTGCATATGAATTCGGATATAGGGGTGACGCTAATCGATTAATGGGGAATTACTCAGCTGCCGTGAAAGATTTCGATCAAGCCATCGAATTAAATCCTGAGGAACCCTGGTTTTATTATAGACGAGGATGGGTGAAAGATGAATTTATGCATGATTCAATAGGTGGATTGGCGGATTATAATGCTAGTATCGAATTAGACAAAAATTACGCGTACACATATTTACATCGTGGCAGATTATATGCAAAAAAACTAAATGAACCATTAAATGCTCAGAGGGATTTCAAGAAAGTAATCGAATTAGATACCGTGATAGAATCTTCCGGGAACATTAGACACTATGCTTATTTTGAATTAGGCCAAATTGAAAAAGCTAAAGACTGGATCAATAGAATAATCAAGGCAAATCCTGAAGAAGGAAATTATTACGATGCAGCGTGTCTTTATTCACTTATGAAAATGAATAAGCAATCATTGGCCTACTTAGATAGTAGTTTCCAAAAAGGGTATCGGGACTTTACACATATCTCCAAAGATGACGACCTAGACAATGTGAGGGTTTTAAAAGAATTCAAAAGTCTTGTTGCCAAATGGAAAGAACGGTTTAATCGTGAGCAAAATGGTTTAAAATTAGATTTGGCTTCGAATCATGTTTCATCTAAAAAGACGAGGACCTTTAGAATTCCTTTTAAATCTAATTTTGGTGGGACATTTAAGGTGGCCAGCAAGATCAATGGCCTACCCTTAAACATGATGTTTGACACAGGCTCCAGCGATATTTTAATTTCGCAAACAGAGGTGGACTTTATGTTAAAAAATGGTTTATTGAACGAAAAAGATTTTGCAGGTGAAATAGCATACCAACTAGCCAACGGTGAGTTTGAAACCTCTAAGACTTTGATATTGAAAAAAGTTGAGTTCGGCGGATTAGTTCTAAAAAATGTTCTTGCGGCTGTTTCGAAAAACAAAGATGTTGGAATGCTATTTGGCCAAAGTGCCATGAGTCGATATGGTAAGATAACGATTGATAATAAAAAGAAAGAAATCATCGTTGTGACGAATTAGAGAGTTAAAAGTAATATTCATTCATCAGATAATTAAACATCTTGAAACAAACACTATTTTTCTTTTTCCTCTTTTTTTGCTTGGTCTTTGTTTTAATTAAAACACAAAGAAAAACGATAGGCCGAGTTAGGAACCATCAAGATCCCTGGCAGATGGCCTCCGATTTTGATGTTCGTGGTTTAGACTTATCTCATCACAATGGAAAGATTTTATACGAAGGATTAGATACCCTGGACTTTGTATTTTTGAAAGCCACAGAAGGAACTACACATATCGACCGAGATTTTGAAATGCATTATGCAGGTTTTCAAAATAAAGAAATTGCCCTTGGGGTATATCATTTTTTTAGATTTGATACAGATGGTAAAGAACAAGCCAATCATTTTCTAAATCGGATTAAAGGCCATACATTCCAAGTTCCGCTCATCGTGGATGTGGAACATGAAAACAATCCAAAGGTGAGGCGTGAAAAGGTCATTCAACGACTTAATGAGTTCATGCAAACCATCAAAAAAAAGACTGGGCAAAAACCCATTATCTATACCAACGGGGATGGATATTCAGATTTTGTAGAAAAGGAATTTGATGATCATACATTGTGGTTAAGTTCGACTAATGCCTGGAGACCTGCCATGATGGATTGTACCTTTTGGCAGTTCAACATCAACGCTGACCTTATGCAAATCACCCATCGGGCTGATTTAAACGTGTTTCGAGGAAGTAGAGAAGAATGGGAAGGTTATTTAAAAAAGAACAAACCGTATACCATTCAATAGTGGGCAAAAAGAAGTGATTTTATCCTACCTGTGATTTCAAAAGAAATTATAATGGGTATTAATCTCTTATTTAAAAATTGTTTTTGCCAAGAAAAACCCAATGAGCAAAACGGTCAGTATTATAAAAACATAGAGTACTATCCTATTTAATTTACCATCACCCATACTTTCCTCTTGATTAAACATAGGTTCAGCATCCTCCAAAAGCTGCTTCTCATGCATCTTTTTACTGTTCGATGATTTAATATCAAGGTCGAAATAAACATTTTCACTGCTATATTTTTCCTCAATTTGTGATTGTCTGAAACGTTCTTTCATCTTTTCACGTTCAATCAATCTGGTCATGTACTCTACTTTTTGCTCAAACACTGCATCGATGACCAATGCATCTTCAACAGTTCCAGCCACTTTTAAATAGGTATAATAAAGATTTGTAATGCCCTTCTCAGGGAATTTTTTACCCAATTTTTCAATGATATTTTCTAGACTTACCTTTTGTCTAATTAATGATTCAAAATCCGTGGCAAACTCCTGGGCTTCATAGGACAACTTTTGGAAACGCATTTTCCGCTCATCCATATTAATGGTTCCCGCCATGCTATAATATCCCTGAAGCTCACTTAATACATCCATCATTAGTTTAAACCTAAGGTTCTATTGATATGTTCTTTTAATCGCTGTAAACACCTGTACTTTTGGTTACGTGTATTTCCAGAGGTGCCATAATCTAACAAGTCGGTAATTTCTTCCATGGAATACTTTTCAAAATACACCAACAAGAATAAATCATAACATTTAGAGCCTCTACGTGCTAATTTAGCTAATTCGTCTCTCAAAACCTCCAATTCCCTATCTAAACCTGGTCCTTGGGTTTGCTCATCTTCAAACCAATCATCAGAATCAAATTCATCTGGTAAACTTGAAAATTCTTTTTGTCGATTGATTTTTTTAAATAATTGATTTTTACAAATCGTGTTTAAATAGGTTTGAATGGAGCATGTTAATTGGAATGAAGGATCCAACAATTTATCATGCAACACCAAAATTCCATCATGATAAATCTCCTCTATATCTTCTCTAACTGGATAATATTGCAATAAAAAATCAATGCAATATTGTTTGTGACGCTTATGAATCAACTCAATACCTCCACTACGATCCATTTTAAATAGG
Source organism: Aquirufa sp. (assembly GCA_044349095.1). Taxonomy (GTDB): domain Bacteria; phylum Bacteroidota; class Bacteroidia; order Cytophagales; family Spirosomataceae; genus Aquirufa. The sequence goes on from JBIKRO010000042.1 coordinate 15,300, forward strand.
TCGATATAATCCTGATTCGTCTGAAATAAAGGAGAGGGCAAGAGTTTTTTGGTTTTGAATAATGGATGTCAAATTAGTGAAAATCTGATGAATAAAAAGATTTCCACAAAAAAGGGTGACCTTTTTTATTTTTTGGTATAAATGGGTAGAAACAATCTATTCACCCTCAAACAAAACACTTATGAGAAACTTAGGATTCATCAAAGAAAACGGATTATGGTATGCAGATTTACCAGAATTTTTAGAACGAGGCTTAGGCACTCGAAATAATCTATTGATGGTCGATGGCTCGGACACCTTTTTGGATTTACTTTCCAATCAAGGTAACCGAGTAACACTTACCATTAGCGAGCAGGACTTCGAAGGCTGCCAAGGGAAGCTAGATAAAATTGACTGGGGTAAGAATCAGTCTCTACTCGATTCCATCGGTCATGCTCCTGTAGATTACGGTGCATACTACATGGTCAATGAATTACAAGGGGAGCCCTTTCAACATCGCTTATGGTTATGCCCTGTCACCGAGTTCGTCTTCGGTGGCTATCCAAATCAAATTTTTATTTCAATCGTAAACAACTAATCAAATGAACAAGCAAAAAACAATTTATCATTTCGTGTTGGACCAAAGCGGTTCCATGTCAGACTGTATCGATGCTACGCTCGCTGGTTTAAAAGACCAGCGGGACAAGATCATCTCGATCGCCAAAGAATTCCCTGAGCAAGAGATTCGTGTAGGCTTGACCGTTTTTAATTATGATGTAGAATTTAAATACCAAGATGTTCCTGCAGAAAAATTACCCAGTATTCAAGAAATTGAATATAGACCCAATGGAAGCACAGCCTTATTGGATGCTATAGGGTTAAGCGTTTTAAAGGTAGAAAATCAACTCATCAACGAGGGCGATACGGCCATTATTGTGATCCTAACGGATGGCCATGAAAATGCTTCAAGGTTTTATTCCCTTTCACAAATAAGGGACCTTATCAAAACCAAAGAAGATTCTAGCAAATTCACATTTAGCTTCTTGGGAGCAACTTTAGATGCTGTGGACATGGCAGAAAAGATGAATATACGAAGGGATAATAGTGCATACTTCGAAAAGACACAAATGAAAGGTGAAGTATTTGACCGCGTATCAAACTCAATTCATGACTACATGGATCGGAAGAGAAAAGGGGAAGATTTAAAGAAATTTTAGATGGATGGGGTCCACCAAGGCTGTCAAAGGTCTTGGTGGATGACCGTTAAATAAATATGTATTCAATAATTTAACTTTATTGTAATTAATTATAAATTTACTAATAATTCAAAGAGCATTAAGGAAAAATAAATAATAACTAAAATACTAATATGTCAATTTTTAATCCTCCAAATATATACTCTGAAATGGTTTGGAATGCGGTAAGAAACCATTCAAAAAAACAGAAACTCACAAACATTATTGGAATATACAATTGCAAAATTTTTTATTCCACTTACATATCATTAATCTCATCATTTACAAACCTATCAAATACGGATAATATTGAAATCTATTTAAACGAGGGTTTGGAATCATTTTTTCAGTGGGCAAGAATTCCTGAAAATAGATTCAAATCTGAATCTGAAAAATTTATTTCATATTACTCATTTGAATTAACAGACCCTTATGTTTTACATTTTTCCAAAATTTTCTCCCAAGAATTAATGAAATTTAATTCCCAATATTTATTTGGGGGTGATTCACCTAAATTTATCGTTCTATTTGATGTGGAATCACCTATGGATTTAGATGAAATTTACAAAGAAATAAAATATGATGACTTTTACAGCCATTTAATGGATTTTATTGAAGAAATAAATTTCACTGAAATTGCCCTTGAAAATTTTAATCAAATAAATAAGCAATTTGATTTGAATATACAAATTAAAGATAAATTAAAATTAGCCTCTTGGGAGGTTGGTAAAGTAGGTAAAATGCTGGAAACTGAAAGTTTTTATGAAACCCTAGTTATTAAACCGTTTAATGAAGCTAGATGCCAAATTTGTGGAGATTTTACATTAAGGGAAGAATTAAGTCTTGTTGTAGAGTCAGACGAAGGCTGGTTATTACCTATGTGCCCTAAATGTAAAGTACGAAACAGTTTATGATTGTTACAAACAATCTAAATAGTGGAGGGACTTTTTCCGGTAAAATAAAAGACGCATATGATTTTTCTGAATTCATAGTTTATGTATTTGGCCTTATAATTTTACTTTTTGGATTATATAATATTGTAATGGGAGGTACCTCAGAAAAAATTGATGAGGAATTAAATCGAAGAAGATAAATTGAAAATGAAATGAAACAGGTTTTAACAATACTAATTGGTTTAGCATTAATTGCAGTGGGATTACCATTGTTGTTAATTGTTTTAAAATTCATTTTGCTTTTAATTGTTGATGGGATTCTATACGTAGTAATAGTTTTAATCCTAGCCTTAGCAATAATCACGATTTCAAATCTATTTAATAAAAACTAATTATGTATTTTATCTTTATAATTGCAGGAGCAATATTTGTTTTTTATTTGTTTAATAATGATAGAAAAGATGTCAAAATAAATGTCTTACAAAGAGGGGGATTAAAAACAATTTATCCAAATTTCGTCGAATATGCGCGTCAAGCACATGATAGAAATGAATCCTTTTTTAATTTTGACTCTCCCCCTTTACAACTAGTAAAAGATGATGGAGAGTATTTACATTATAAATTCCCGATTGTTCATGGAGGGACAAATTATGGTTATTTTTATATTGGACTACATCATACTTTTTGCACAATTGCAGAATGTTATTGCATAAATAAGAACGGCAGAAAAATTGAAGGCTTTATGAGAGAATTGCATGATGGCCGATCATCAAAGCCATTGGATAGAAGTGTAGAAGACTACCAAGATATTTTTTTTAGTTTAGTTAATCAGATGCAAAACTTACCAAATTTTGAGAATAAATTTTATTTTAATTTATAATCATGATTGAAAGAATAGAAAATACGGCACAAGATGTCCATGAATCATTGATGGAATTAGAATTAGATATAATCAATGATAAAAAACTGATTCGCGATAATAAATTTGACGACCATGCAGCCCTTCAATTTTCTGCAAATATTTTCAATTTATTTGTAAAAAGAGTTAAGCACGGCTTTTTTGTAAAAGGAGAATTTGAAAAAGGCAATAGATTTGAAGAGCTTTTGATCCAAAATGCTGAACCGATTGGCCACGTAATTTCCGCTAATGCGATGAAAGCACTAATGAATACATTGTTGTATGATATTAGTCCTGATGATACATTTATGGAATTATTAAAAGAATATTCCGAATATCTTAAGCCATTACTTTTAAAGGTATTTTAATAGTCCTACAATTTTAAAAATAATTTATATGAGTTTTTTAAATTTCTTTGAAAAAGATCCTAATGAAAAAATTATAAATCAGATTAATGACTTTATAATCTCTACTGATTCTTTTATATATTTTACAAAAGATGATGACAATAATCTTGTTGAATATAAAAGGTTTGAAACTGGATTACTTGCTGCAGCAATTCACAAGGTGATTTTAGAAAAAAAAACTAGAACATCATTAACAGATAGTGAACAACAGTCCATAAAAAAAACATATCTCAAAAACACTTCCCATTTTTACAATACTTATATTAAGTCTGGCAAACTTAAATCATCAATTTTAAGTTCAAATAATGTTGATGAAAGTAGATGGATATTGGAAGTATTTGTAAAGTTTAATAAATATGTGGATGATATTAGCAATATTTTAAAGAGCAAAAAAATATATTGTGTGGAGGATTGGGATGAACCGGTGTATGATGAAGAATTTAGAATTGAACTAACCGGGGGAAAAACATATCATAATTTTATAAATAATATATTTTTAAGTAAAATAGTAAATGACCCAAAAGAAATACCTTACATAAAACAAATTGAAGTCTGGAACTTGTATGAAGAGGATTTCGAATATCTTCAAAAATTTGTAGATAAGGTTTATGACCTAGTTATGACTTTATCTTAATAGTATATAAAAAACAATTTTAATTTTATTCTAACTGTTTTAATTTAAACAAAGCGGTCTTTTCATGAAGCTAAGTAGCCTATACAGGCATCAAATATGAGAGTTCAAGGGTATGGTTTCGACGAACACAAATCTGTATAGAAACTCTAAAAATACAAATAGATTAATCTACTTTTGTTTTGATACGTTTAAAATACGTAGAATACGAATCGAGATTACTACTTGGATCGTAGACGAAAGGGGGAGGATTTGAAAAAGGGTTAGATTGAAGGGTCCACCAAAGCTGTGAAGGGTAATGATGAATGAACGACCGTAAAAAATTAATATCTTGAGAAATTTAACTTTATTACAAATAATTATAAATTTAATAATGATTGATGTAAGATATAATCTTAGTTCAGTAAAAGTTGCTTTACAATAAACCTAGAAAAGTGGAACTCTATTTAATTTAATTAAAATAATTATGTTCGGAATATTTAAAATGTCGAAGGAAAAGCAACTTATGTTAGCACATAAAAATCTTATATCCTTCATTGATTTAAATGACAAACAAATTAGAAAATATTGCAACCTTGAGGTTACTCCTACAAAGATAAGTTTTACAGTACAGAAAATTGTACTGGTTTTAGACTCGATGTATAAAGTTGCAAGTTTTTCAAATAATTTTAACTATAAAAATATTGCAAATAGCGATATATTATATGACATAATCGGAGATTATCTTATAGAGGTTTTATATGAGAATGAGGAATTAGATGGGAAAGATTTTTTTCCTGATTATTTAAAATTTAAAGAACATAGTGATTTAATAATTCAAACACTTTTCAAGAAGCTAATTGCAACTGATGATACATTTAGAGATAAAATTCATAATAATTGAAAATAAATGTTTTTTCTATAAATCTAAACAATCTCTAATTTTGAATTCTTACACCGAAATTATCTTAGAGAAATTGTTTTAAATTAAACAAAGCCGTATTTTAAATGAGTAAACCTACCTAAAACAGGCAGCAAATGAGATAGCACGAGATACAGATTTCAACGAACACTAATCGGTTCTGAAAATAAAAAAAATTCGTATAGATTGAACAGGTTCGGTTTTGATACAATTAAGATTCATTAGTCTACTAAATTAGTCAACTAGTGGGACCACCAGAATCCACCTCAAAAGGGTGGATTCTTTTATTTTATGGGAGTGGTAGCAAAACAGGTAGCACGAGAGGGGTTTTCAGACGAAATTAAACTTTGTTTAAATTTAAACGAAGTCAAAATTAAATCTCTATTCTAGTCCAATTACAGACCATCTTTGACTAATTATAATTTGGGGCTATACTCTAACAATCTGAATATATATTTTGCTGGGTTAACTGTATTAGTATACGCCATATTTAGGTCATTCATAAAACCATAGAAAACGAGCTTATTATCCACCATTGCCGCATTAATTGTTTGAATACCAGCATTCATTATATCAGCATCTTTAAATCCAGAACGTTTGGGAACCGCTTTATTCAAACGAATTTTAAAACCGTTTGATTTCTTAACAAATTTACCGTTTTCATTAAAGTAAATTAATTCATCAAAATCCAATACGGCGGAAAAATAATTCTCATCATAACTAATTAGATCCTTTATAAATCTGTTTTTGCCAGAATAGAAAAATGCCTTTTCCAGACCATTAGTTGAGCCAAGGTCAATTAAAGCCGACACATTGAAAATAATATCTTTATCGCCATCTCCATCAACATCTAATAATTCAAACTCAGCAGTTCGAATGTCTTCAAAAGGAATATCATTACCTGCATAATCAAACTCTCCCTTCCCATTGTTTTTAAATATTTGGATACCATTAAAATCTGCCGAATTTACATAAGCACTTCCCTTGCTCCCCTCAAAATTGACAATTAAATCCTTATCTCCGTCTTTATCAATATCGTCTGCTTTAATTTGAGACGCACCCATAAAATCATAATTCCACCATCCCATTCGCTTATGAAACTTCAAAGCCTCATATTTGCCGTCTCGATTTGAATCTGTCCAAATTTCTAAACTATTTTGAGCTCCTAATGGCACCTTCCATTCTGGTTTATGAACAGAAGCTCCTCCGATTATCTCGGGATTCCCATCACCTGTCACATCTTCAATTAAAACAGATGCTCGTATAACCCCGGGACAACCAGTACCATCTCCACCAGAATTCCAACACATATATCCCGGCATTGGGGCACCTGGATAAACTAGCGTATTATAATCAATTTTAAAAGTACCATCTTTCTGTTTCAAAAAAACATGATAATTGCCTGCATCTTTTAAGTCTGTACTACTTGTTGACATATGAACGGCTACAACATCTATCAATCCATCATAATTTAAATCTCCGGAAGACACCCCATGATAAAAAGATCGATCTTTATTAACTTTTGTCCAACTCGCATTACTCGAAGTGAAATTTTCTGCGATCCAAACATTATTGTAAGGAGGAACACCCGTTCCTCCACCCAACCATACTTCAGTACCATGATCTGCAAAAACATATCCCGTATTTCCATAAGGGTGAACATCCCTTCCTCCAAAACTCATGTTTATATTTTCAAATTGATTATTAACCTTCCAAATGCCGTTAGTTTTCGTTAAATATAATATGGGTAGTTTAATCTCCTTATCAGTTCTACCAATCGCCGGAATAGATATAATATGTTGTTCGCCGTTTGCTTTAAATAATAAATTCGAATTTACAGAGCCCGCCATTCCTATATAAATATTAAGTTTTTCAGGATTGTTTACTTCAATTTCTTGAATTGAAAAACCTTGATTGAAAGTGGCCTTTAAATTAATTGAGGATGAAATTTGAATATCAAAAGGATTTGATTTAGATGATTTATCACCTGACCAATCTCCAAAATTCCAACCTTCCAATGGAACCGCAGTCAACCTCACCGTCGTCCCAGATGGATATAGAGCTTGTCCAGCGATCCCTATCACCTCTTCTTTCACCGTACCACCACCCTCAATAGTTAATGTCAAAGGATATTGTCTTTTCTCAAAAACTCCTGTCACACTTTTATCCGCATCCATGGTAATAGATGTTGGATTGCTAGTTCCAGATATACTACCCTGCCATTGTTTAAAAAGGTATTCACCAGTCTGCGTAGCTACCAGTGAAACATTGGAACCTTTTTCGTATGAATTAGATGGAGGAGAAACCGTCCCACCATTGGCAGGTGTAACAGAAACGGTCAGCTTTTGTTGAATAATCTCTTTAGTACAAGAAATTAAACAGATAAAAGATAAGATTAATAGGGTCCGGTAGAACATAGGATTAAGGTAGTTTTAAACTAAATTAAATGATTTGACTTTTAGAATTTTAAGAATTTATTTAACTGTCAACACTAAAAAATTATCAAAATCTTGAGATTAAGTGTTTATTGAATTCTCACTAATTTTTTATTCTGCAATTCCCATCTAACCATATTCAAATTCGTACACTTAGTTGAATAAAAGTCTACTTTACCATTTTTGTCAAAATCTCCAAACCGCATCCATGGGATCCACTCCTGATTATCAATTTTGGTCTGAGTATAAACGTTACCTCCAATGTAATTAGACGTTGCGTCTGTTAATTTTCTATTAGCCAACGATAGGACTTGAATATACCATCCACTATAGAAGTTTGAAAAGTCATTTTTACCACCAGTTCTAGTCACAACAACTTCATTGGTACCATCACCATCCAAATCATAAATGTCTAAATCGGTAATAACACCCAAATTTGCGACAAGTGGTATATCGCTTTTATTGGTGTATTTATAAGTTGCATCACCCCAATATATTCTAGTAGTATTACCGGGCATAAATTCATGTCCACCCATTATTAAATCTAAATACCCATCTTTATCAATATCAATTAACTCACAAGTAAATTGGTCAACTAAAGTACTAATATTTAATTGAGTGGTAGAGTATGCAAAGTTCCCTTTACCATCATTAATTAAAAAATAAGAATCAGGTTTACCCACAACAAAAATGTCTAAATCTCCATCTTTATCAATATCACCTGAACTAGCCCCATGATAAAAACTTGACCTAGCAGTAAATTTTACTAAATCATACTTTTTATTGACATTAGATAACAATAGCTCATTATACTCACCGGAGAATGGGGCTACATCATATCCAGTAGCAGCAATAAAAATATCTGGCATTTTATCATTGTTATAATCACCCACAATTGCTTTTCTTGCTGCCACAAGTGAAGGTGGAGTGGTGAAATAACTATTATCTAAAATATAATCACCATTCTTGTAAATAAAGATTTTTCCTGGTGTTCTAGTTGTGTCCCCATATGCAGCATTATAAAAAATATCATCATTACCATCTGCATTTATATCTAAAAATGCAACTGCAAGTATATTCCACCCACTATTAATACCTTCTTTAGTAGCTCTCAGCTTCATGATGTCAATATTGACATCCGATTGCTGTAGTTCATAGGAAGTTTGTAGGTAATTTTTTAAAGTTATAATTGGAGTAGGCGGCGTAACTACAACTGGTGCCACTGGAGCTGTTGCGATTGGAATGGGCACATCTGTTTTAGAGCAAGAAACAATCAGACAAAATAATCCGAAAATTTTTATTAGAATACGCATGTTAAATTTTTAATGAACTTTAAATAGATCATAAAAAAGATGATTCCCAAAATAATTTATTTAACGGTATAGTATCCCATTGTTCATAAAGCACAGGCCAAAATCTTAAATATCAAAACATTACCTACCCTGTTTACTAATCTTGACCACACTCACTTTCCCAGTATTTTGTGATGTAAGGTTCAACACATAATTTCCCACGGATAGACTAGATAAATCCACCATCTCTGAATCTCTGACAGATTCCTTTTCCCAAACCATCACACCCTTTACATCATGAATCTTAGCGGAAACCAATGGCCCAAAATCTTCAGGAAATTCGATTTTTATCGACTGATCAAAGGGGTTCGGCGAGATGATGACTTTTTTGTCTGTTAAAGAATTTGCCAAGATCAACTCACATCCTTTTGCATCTACTTTGGCGCCTTTCAATG
>JBIKRO010000043.1:0-23923 GCA_044349095.1 Aquirufa sp.
CATTACTTTCTAAATATTTTAAACATAAAAACTCATGAAAAAAATCCTTTTTTTAGTAGTACTTGGCTTGGCTTTAGGCCGGACTGCCTCAGCTCAAAATGCCATCAATTCTGTTCATTTTTACGATGTTAAAAATGCTGCAGCTGAGCAAACCTATAAAGCAACTTTGAAAGAAATCAATGCAATTATGGTTGAGATTGGCTATCCTAAAAATTATTACAGCTATTTAAAATTGGCTGCTTCAGATACAACGAAAACGTATCGTAATTGTACTATTGGGCATTGGAATTCAGAAGCGGAATACAAAGCGATACATGATCATCCAAAATTCAAAGCTTGGTCAGAAAAAAACAAAGGCAATAACGCTGTTTTTATTTCAGGTCAATTATATCGTAAGTTTTATGCGGATTAGGTAGTTGTTAAAGTAACTATAAAATTAAGAAGCCCAGCAAATTTGTTGGGCTTTAATTTTTTAATTACAAATGTATTTGTGGAAATATTAATAAGTAAAGTGGTTTGGCTATTTGAGATTTAAACAAACCTACATTTCACCCGAAAACCCCTCTCGTGCTACCTGTTTTGCTACCGATTCCCTAAAATAAAAGAATCCACCCTTTTGAGGTTGATTCTGGTGGTCCCCAAAGGTCGAGTCGATACGGCTACAATTAAATTTCAATCTTATCAGAGTCTCAACAAGTTTAATCTATTCCAATTTAGTTGACTTATTCAATTCGATACAAGTGGTTTAAAATCAGTTCCTTGTGCTCGTTTGTTTGCTGCTTTTTTTAATAACTCTAATTCTTGGGAGTACAGCTTTATTTAATACTAAATAATATTTTTGATTCGGAGTCTTGTGATCCTGGTTAAATGCTGGTGGTTTTACAAATCATTATTATATTATAATTAATGTAAAATTATACGGTATAAAGAGTAGGAAATTTTACCTGAAAACCTTATTATATAAACAAATTTGTTTACATTTGGAGCATGAACACCTATATTGAAAGATTTAAAGGCATCCATCCTGGCATTATATTGCAGCGGGAATTAAAAAAAAGAGCGCTTTTACAGCGGCCCTTTGCCCTTTCGATTGGCGAACATCCACAAACATTAAATGCCATTACTAAAGGAAAACGAAATTTAAATACGTCGATTGCGTTAAAAATTGAATCAAAACTAGGTTTAGAAGAAGGTACTTTGGCTCTTTTACAAACTTTATTTGACATCCAACAAGAAAAGAGAAAGCTAAATCAAAACGTTCCTCATCTATCAATTCTACGGAAATCTTTATTTTGGGATACGGACATCAATCAAATTGATTGGGTCAAACAATACAAAGCAATCATTCAAAGAGTAGCAGAAAGAGGGAATGAGCTTGAAATCAATGAAATCAAACGATTCTATGGTCAAGAAACTTTCGATAACGCTTTGAAAAAAGTTTCAGTAGCACCTTACAGGATTTATTCTAATCAAAAAAATAAAGATGCTGTATTATAATACGATTAACGAGTTGTTGAAAAATACCCTTCAAATTGTGATGAAGGCTGCTATTTTTAATCAATTTAAATTAGTTGGAGGAACTGCACTTAGTTTACAAATTGGACACAGGGTCTCTATTGATATTGATTTATTTAGTGATCAAACATATGGAACAATCAATTTTAATGAAATTGATGAATTTCTAAATCAAAATTTTAACTATGTTTCATCCAACAAGCTCCCTCCAGCTTTAGGTAAATCATTTATCATCGGGAAAGATCAACAAAATGCAATCAAACTAGACATTTACTATACAGATCCCTTTATCTTTCCTTGTGTAGAAATTGACAACATTCGAATGGCTTCTGTCGAAGAAATTATTGCTATGAAAATAGATGTAATCCAAAGAGGAGGAAGAAAAAAGGATTTTTGGGACTTACATGAATTACTACCCAAATATAATATTCATCAAATGTTAGAATTTCATGAGAAACGCTATCCTTATACACATGATAAAAAAGTAATCATCCGAAATTTGACCCATTTCGAACATGCGGATGACGACTTAAATCCCATCTGTATGAAAGGGAAATATTGGGAATTTATAAAAGAAGATTTTCAAGAAATGGTTTCTAAACTAGGGATGTGAGATTCATTAACTTCCATTAAAAATAATCAGCAATATGAAAAACAGGTGCGTGGAAAATGATAAAAGACGTATAAAAATGAAAGCATTTATTTTAATTTTTTTGGTTACGGTTGTTCCAAACTACATTCAGGCATTTACTGAAAAGCCCGCTTCGCAAAGACCCAATATCCTGTTAATCATAGTGGATGATCTGGGTTACGGAGAGTTGGGGTGTCAGGGAAATCCACAAATTCCAACACCGAACATCGATGCCATTGCGAAAAATGGAATCCGGTTTACATCGGGTTATGTTAGCGCTCCAAACTGCAGTCCGTCTAGGGCTGGGCTCCTGACAGGAAAATATCAGACTAGATTTGGTTATGAAAACAATCCGATCGGGGCCAAAAATGATGAACCTGGTTATGGACTACCTACCGATCAGAAAACGATGGCTGAGATTTTGCACAACACGGGTTATACAACTGCAATGATAGGTAAATGGCACCTTGGAGGCACAGCAAAATATCACCCGATGCGGCGTGGATTTGATGAATTTTTAGGCTTCTTGCACGAGGGCCATTCTTATGCCTATCCTACTTGGAAAGGCGTAACTTCCATGTTGAGGCGCCTTTCTCTTCCTGATGGGTCTAACGGCAGATGGACAAATGGGAATACCATCTATTATACTTCGATGGGATATAATGAACCTCCATATGATGCGAATAACCCAATTCTGCGAGGTAGCCAGCCTGTGGAAGAAAGCAGTTACTTGACCGAAGCCTTTGCCAATGAAGCAATTAGTTTTATTGACCGAAAGAAAGATCAACCATTTTTTCTAGAAGTGGCATTCAATTCAGTTCATAGCCCCATGCAGGCAAAAAACGAAGATCTGGCTGGGCTTTCAGGTATTGAAGATATCCAACGGAAGATATTTGCAGGCATGCTCATAAACATGGATCGTGGTATTGGCCGAATCATTCAAAAGCTAAGAGATTCCGGCTTAGAGGACAATACAATAATCATTTTCATAAGCGACAATGGCGGTCCGACGAGAGAACTTACATCCAGCAATTTACCTCTTCGCGGCGAAAAAGGAAATTTGTATGAAGGCGGGATTAGAATACCTTTTATGATTCAATGGAAAGGCCATATTCCCTCTGGAAAAATTTATGAAAATCCGGTTATATCGTTGGATATTTTACCTACAGTCGCCGTAGCCGCAGGTGTGGAATTCCCACAGGATATTGATGGAGTGAATTTATTGCCCTACATCAAAGGCGAGAAAACCGGCCAGCCGCATCAGTCTTTATATTGGCGTCAAAATGGATTGACAGCCTTTCGTGAAGGGAATTGGAAGATTTTCAGTAATAAATTTAATAGCCAGCAACCGGAATGGGAACTATACAATCTATCAGAAGATCTTGGAGAAAAGAATAACTTGATTAAAAAAAATCCTGACAAATTCAATGAGCTTTTTCCAAAATGGAAAGAACTAAACGGTAAAATGATGGAGCCCCTTTTCAAATAGTTGGTATTATTGAAATATTCCTTGGTTGAAATATGTAAGATATAATGCCATCAGAAATTGATGCATGTTATAGTTAGACAGTAATCACTGGACCGATAAAGGTTAATTCTAGACTTCATTTAAATTTAAACAAAGTTATATTTCTCTCAAAACCCCTCTCGTGCTACCTGTTTTGCTGCCACTCCCGTAAAATAAAAGAATCCACCCTTTTGAGGTGGATTCTGGTGTACCCAAAGGCCGAGTCGATAAGGCTACAATCAAATTTTAATCGGATCAACACCTTGTCAAGATTATAATATCTCAATTTAATTGACTTAATTCAATGTGATTTGAGTGGGTTAAAATCAGTTTCTTGTGCTCGCTTGTTTGCTGCTTTGTACCGTAAAATCAGTTTCTTGTGCTCGCTTGTTTGCTGCTTTGTACCGTAAAATCAGTTTGTTTTATTTAAGATGAAATAATCCAAGATTCTATGTGGTCAGAGAAAAGCCCAATCAGTTTTATTATGGTATTATTTTAAAATAAAATATAAAACATCTTAGGGATTATTGCAACTTGTGGGACCTTACGGCAATTGTACAAGTTAGCTAATCAAATGAATTTAAATGAATTATCTGATACTGAATTATTAGTACTCATAAAAACGGGTAGTAATAAAGCGTTTGAGGTAATTTATAGGAGGTATTGGAAGTTTATTTATGGTTTTGTTTATCAGAATTTAGGATCAAAGGAAGACTCAGAAGAAATACTTCATGATTTGATGCTTAGTTTATGGAATAATCGAGAAGATAGTAAAATCGAAAATCTGAAAGTGTACTTATTTATAGCAAGTAGAAATTTAATTAATAAATCACTTCGAAATCAAATCAATATTAGAAAGTTTAAAGAGTTTCAATTATTGAATCAAATTAATGAAACAAGCTCTACAGAAGAGTTGATGTTTTCTAAAGAGTTTGAGCAAAGGCTCAATGAACTAATACTGACAATGCCAGAAAAAACCGCCTTAATATTTAGATTGAGTAAAATCGATGAAATGCCAGTTAAGAAGATTGCTGCTCAACTAGAGTTATCTGAAAAAGCCGTTGAATATCACGTAACCAAATCCTTAAAATTTCTAAGAGAGAATTTTAAGGATTTTTATTCAGCTAATTAAAATGAATACAATGAAAAAAAGGGAATTAGACAATTTATTGCAGAAATTCGAAAACGGTGATTGCACTCAAGAAGAAATTATTTTTTTGGAAGGTGTAGTTAATGAAAGCATTGACACTCATTCTGAAATATCTATTTTTAAAGATGAAAAAGAGATGCAATCAGAAGAAGGTAGAATGTGGAATAAGCTTAATGACGCTCTCTTTAATAAGTCTAAAATAATAAATTTTAATAAACATAACCTATGGGTTCAATTAACCCTAGCAGCATGTTTATTGCTGGTAGTTAGTTTTTCCATTTACATAAATATCCCTGAATTTTTCCGAAGAAATGTAATTTCAGATAATAGGGGTATGGAAACCCAAAATAATGCAAATACGAATCAGACATTGACGCTTCCGGATGGTAGCAAAGTTGTCTTAGAAAAGAATTCAAGTATTATCGTATCAGAAGATTTCGGAAAAGTCAATCGGGCTGTATTATTAAAGGGTAAGGCTTTTTTCAAAGTAGTTAGAAACGAAAAAAAACCATTCTTAGTTAGAATGGGAAATTTAGTCACTGAAGTTTTGGGGACTAGTTTTAAAGTGGGGTCAGATAATCAAAATAAATCCATAGAAGTAGCAGTGATTAGCGGAAAAGTTTCTGTTTATGCTACTTCAAAAAATGGCATTTCGAAAAAATTAAATGGCGTTGTATTGACACCGAATTTAAAAGCTATTTATAACACTGAAAACCAAACGATTCAAGAAAGTATTGTTGAAACACCCCAATTATTACTCCCTAATCTTCAGAAGTCAGATTTTGTATTTGATGAAATTCAATTTGGTGATTTAAGAGATCGATTAAAATTATTTTATGGAGTTGAAATCATATTTGTCAATAGAGAAATTGAAAAATGTCTATTTACAGGTGATTTAGGAGGCTTAGATTTATACAAGCAGCTAGACGTTGCATGCACATCCATTAGTGCCAAATATGAGGTACGTGGCTCTACAATTTTTGTTAATGGAAAGTCTTGTAAATAAAATATGTAAATAAAAAAATGAATAGCTCTTAAAAGAAAATAAAAAAAGCCGAAGATGTTGTCGCATCCTCGGCCTAAAGTTTCTACCAATAAATGGTAAAACTAAGTTAATGATCGTAAAACCTTAACTATGTAAAAGTATGAACAAATCACACCTGTTTCCAAAATTGTTTTTGACAATTATGAAAATCACATTACAACAATTAATCATCTGTTTAGTTTTTTGCACTTTTTCTTATGCACACTCTGCTTATAGTCAATTTGATTTAAGTAAGACCGTTTCCTTACAAATGGAAAAAGCAGAAATAAAAAAAGTGCTATCAACGATTGAAAAACAAGTCAACGTTAGATTTGTATACAGTTCAAGTAATATTAATACGTCACAAGTGGTCACTATTAATGTGAATAAAAAAAGACTTGATCAAGTATTGAATGAGTTGCTATTACCACTTTCCGTGGAGTATTTAGTAAAAGAAAATCGAATTATTCTTCGAAGTAATCAGGAAGTGGGCTCAATTATACCAACCTTAAATCAACTTCAGTTGGTGGATAAGCCTATCACAGGAAAAGTAAAGGATGAAACAGGTCAAGGATTGCCTGGTGTTAATGTAAGTTTAAAAGGATCTACAAAAGGTACACAAACAGATTCGAATGGTAATTTTAGCTTAACGGTTCCTGATAACAATGCTTCTCTTTTGATATCTTTTGTAGGCTATACAAGCCAAGAAGTTTCAGTTGGCGATAAAAGCCAATTAGATATTTCGCTTAAACCTGATGTCACAGCTTTGGCTGAAGTGGTGGTTGTGGGCTATGGAAGTACACAAAAAGTAAATTTAACAGGGGCTATATCAACCATCAAGTTTGATGAAAAACTAAATAATAGACCATTGACTAATGCATCACAAGCATTGGGAGGAACAGCCTCAGGAGTTTGGGTAAGTCAAAACTCTGGAAAGCCAGGGGGTGATGGATCGCAAATACGAGTTCGAGGATGGGGTACTTTAAATAATTCAAATCCTTTAATTATTGTGGATGGAGTTGAAGGAACATTTGACCAATTAAATCCTTCTGACATTGAATCAATATCTGTGTTGAAAGATGCGGCTAGTGCAGCAATTTTCGGATCGAAAGCGGCGAATGGAGTTGTTTTAATCACCACTAAAATGGGGAAAAACAATGAGAAAATGGAAGTAAATGTGAATTCGTATGTAGGAGTACAGACCCTTGGTATGAGGTATAAAACGATAAGCAATAGTGCTGATAACATGGAACTAAGTAATAGAGCACTGGTAAATGATGGAGCTAGTCCACTGTATTCACCTGATTTAATCAATGCATTTAGAACTAGTACTGATAATTTTAAATACCCGAATACGAATTGGTTTTCAGAGCTTTTTAAGCCTGCGAGGATTCAAGAACACAATGTGTCTATCCGCGGGGGATCTGCTCAAACTACCACATTTTTATCATTTAATTACTTGAATCAAGAAGGAATGGTGGTAAATACGAACTCACAGCGTTTTAGTTTAAGGGCTAATTTAGATTCTAAAATCAATAATTGGTTGAAAATTAGCGGTCGAGTTAGTTACATCAATCGTCTTTCAAAGGAACCTTATGCCGATGTAACTTATGGATCCTTAGGGCGTGTGTTTGAAATGTTGAGCGGAGCTTCGCCATTTATTGCACCTTACGCAAGAGATGGACGCTTTGGATCGGTTCAAGCGACTGATAAGAATGGTGCATTATTATATGACAATAGAAACCCTTTAATGGATGCTGCAAATGGGCAAACATCATCACAAGAGAATTTGTTATCTATCAATGCAACGGCAGAAGTAAATTTTACAAAGCATTTATCAGTAAAAACAACATTTGCAGCTAATGGTACATGGAATTTAGTGGATCGCTACAATTCGAGTGTTTTTGGATACACGGATTCTGGAATTGAAACGATTACCAAAAATTTCAATAGGGAGGGTTTAGAAATAAATAGAGGAAATATTTCTGGTTTCAATACAAACCTCTTTAGCACATTAAATTACAGCAATACGTTCAACAAGGTTCATGATGTTTCTGCCATTGCTGGTACTCAAATTGAATCTAATAAAATTCAAACTTTATATGCAAGAAGAAGCAGTCCACCAAAAGAAGGTTTAACTCAGGTAGATGCTGGTACATCTGGTATTCAAGGTTCTGGTAATATGAATGCTTTGCGCATACTATCTTATTTCGGTCGGTTGAATTATGCATTTAATCAGAAATATTTGTTTGAAGCTAATTTTAGAGCAGATGCTTCTTCCAGATTTAAAGAGGGGAACAGATGGGGTTATTTCCCAGGATTTTCAGCGGGATGGCGTGTTTCAGATGAAGAATTTTTGAAAAACTCTGAAGTAATATCAAATTTAAAATTAAGAGCTTCTTGGGGTAGATTGGGAAATCAAAATATATCAGATTATTGGCCCTACCTAACTATTATTAACCAAAATAATGCTTTGAGTTATAATTATGGGGGTAAGTTAGCTCCAGGTGCAGCTATAACCAATTTAATTGATGAGAACATTTCTTGGGAAAAGACTTCCACAACGGATATTGGAATTGAGATGTCTTTTTTAAAGAATAAAATTTCTATTGAAGCTGATTACTTTACAAAGAAGACGGAAGATATCTTAGTCCAACTCCCTATCCCCTTAGTTTTAGGTGGATTGAACTCTCCATTTGAAAATAAAGGAGAAATGACTAACAATGGTATTGAATTGATTTTGAATTACAACAATCAGGTATTAGATCGTAATAAACTAGGTTTCAATATGGGTTTAAACGTTACCTATATTGATAATATGGTTACTAAGTTTGGTACATCTAGGTCGCCAGATCAGCTTTATTTGATTCGAGAAGGGTATTCATATAGAGAATTGTATGGTTACAAAGTCGTAGGAATTTACCAAACTAATCAAGAAGCAACTGAGCACATGTTTGCTAATGGATTCAAGCCCAGAGCAGGAAACTTGAAATTTGAAGATTTAAATAATGATGGGAAATTGGGATTTGAAGATAAACAGTCCATAGGTAATACGATTCCTAAAGTTACGTTTGGTATATCTCCTTCTTTTAAATTTAAAGGATTCGATTTGAATATTTTGATGCAGGGTATTTTAGGAGTAAACATGTTTAATCAAAACAATTTCACTAACCTGACCTATGAAAATAGGGTAGTTGGTGAGCGCTGGTTAAATTCATGGACACCTACCAATACAAATACTAATATCCCAATGGCAAGATTTGATAATTCTTGGAATAATTCACAATCTTCATTTTGGGTAAATAAAGTAGACTTTGTCAAGCTGAAAAATATTCAATTAGGGTATAGCGTGCCTGAAAGAATTTCCAATAAATATGGATTGAAAAAGGCTTACATATATATAAATGCTCAAAATATGTATACGCTGGTTAGTAATGAATTTGATGGGTATGATCCTGAGAAGAATACGTTTGATTCCAGTGTAAATCAATACCCAGTTCCAAGGATCGTTACTTTAGGCGTTAATTTAAACTTTTAAGATCATGAAAAAAATATATATAAACTTATGTTTGTTTTTAGTAAGCTTGTGTTTTAGTTGTTCTGATCAATACTTAGAAATTTTTCCAGAAGACAAAATTACAACAGCTAATTTCCCTCAAAATGAGGCGGATGTTAAGCTTGCACTAAATGGTGCTTATGCATTATTAAGAGAATCATCTATATACAATGAAGGGTTATTTGGCTTTGGCGTTTTAGATGGAGCTACTCCCAATGCCTTTAATTGGGGGAATTTCCCTATTACTAAAATGGGTAATGGGCAGTTGGCATCCACTGATGCAGATATTATTACTTTCCGTTGGACCAGATGTTACGCGATTATTTTTAGAGCTAATTATTTATTGAAAGCTTTAGATCAAGTTAAATTAACTGATGCGGCCAAGAATACGTATAAGGGGGAAGCACATTTTTTGAGAGGTTTAGCTTATTCATTATTGGCTGATGCTTATGGTGGAGTACCTATAGCGAACAGTGCTTTAACTACAGATGAAGCACGCGTTATTGCAAGAGCATCTAAAGAAGCAACTTGGGATCAAGTGATTGCAGATTATGATGTTGCTATTCAAAACTTAGGCGTTAAGGCACCGGAAATAGGAAGAGCAGATAAAGGAGCGGCTTTGGGTTTAAAAATGAGAGCGTATTTGTATCAAAATAAATACGATAAAGTGCTTGAGGTGTCCCAGCAAATTGAAGCGTTAAAAAAGTATTCATTATATCCTAGTTATGAGGGTTTATTCAAACAAGAAAACGAGAATAATTCTGAAGTAATTTTTGATATTCAATATATTTCAGGCGAAAATTCACAGGGTTCTTTTCATGATCAATTTTGTGGAACGGGGACAGGCAGCTTTACTCGAGGAACAAGGTATGTACCTACTGATAATTTAGTGGATGCGTATGAAACCATAGATGGTAGTCCAGTTAATGCAGCAGATAAGTTTAAAAATAGGGATCCTCGTTTAGAATTCACTGTCATTATTCCAGGCTCATATATTTTGGGCTTCCGCTTTCCTAACTACATCTACCCTGGTGGGGCATTCAACCATCCTGGCAATAGATTAAAACATCTGAGTGCCCGTAAGTATCGAGAAAACCAAATGGCCAGCTTGCCCACCTCAGGTCAGTCTTCTATCAATAACATTGTGTTACGTTATGCGGATGTATTATTAGCAAAAGCAGAGGCCATGATTGAGTTAAATAAGAATATCGATGATGCGATAGATATAATTAATCGAATTAGAACTGAAAGAAAGGATGTAAAAATCATGTTAATTCCCAAGGGATTATCTCAGGTAGAAGCTCGCGCTCGACTTAGAAAAGAAAGGCGTATTGAATTTGCTTTAGAAGGTTTATATTGGTCTGATATAAGACGCTGGAATATCGGTAAAGATATTTATCCGGTAGTTATTAAGGATCATTTAGGAGGAATCATTGAAACTAAATTTCCTACTGGGTATTTAGATTATTATAATTTATTGCCCATTCCGGTAAGTGAGTTATCTCTTAATCCTAAGTTAGTTCAAAATCCTAAATGGTAAAGGACTATCTACGTTTAAATTGTAAATGATATAAATCGGGAAGTGTCAATCCGGCCTTCTCGATTTATATTCAATTTTCTAAAGTATATTTAATTGCTTTTTTGAATAATTTAATCTATTCCTTAAAATTTAATTCAAATGAAAAAGAGCATTTTGGCTATTTTTTTATGGTGTTTTAGTAGTTGTTTTTTATTGGCACAAAATAGGAAACCTAACGTACTCATTATCCTTACAGATGATTTAGGCTATCATGATGTTTCCTATTATGACAATAAAGACCTTATTACACCTAATATTGATAATTTGAGAATGGATGGAATGAGGTTCGATTATTTTTATTCGAATTCGCCAGTGTGCGCACCTACAAGAGCTTCATTAATGTCAGGCAGATACCCTGATTTTGTTGGTGTTCCCGGCTTAATCAGATATAACAAAGAAAATAATTGGGGTTATCTTAATCCGAGTACCATTTTATTACCTAAAGTCTTAAAAAAAGCTGGATATCACACTGCGCATATAGGTAAATGGAATTTAGGCTTAGAATCGCCCAATCTTCCCAATGAAAAGGGGTTTGATTTTTTCCATGGCTGGCTTGAGGATATGATGGAAGATTATTGGACGCACCTTCGCCACGGCATTAATTTCATGCGATTAAATGATAAGAAAATTGAGCCAGTAGGACATGCTACCGATTTGTTTACTCAATGGTCAGTGGATTATATTCAACAACAAGCTCAAAGCAAGCAACCATTTTTTCTTTATTTAGCTTATAATGCACCTCATTTTCCTGTTCAGCCTCCAAAAGAATGGTTGGATAAAGTATTAATAAAAAACCCAGGTATGAATGAAAAGCGCGCTAAGTTAGTGGCATTAATTGAGCACTTAGATGATGGGATAGGTAAGGTGGTTGATGCATTAAAGAAATCAGGTCAATATGAAAATACCATTATTGTTTTTACTTCAGATAATGGAGGCCATTTGCCAGATTTAGCAAATAATGGTCCAGTTAGAGATGGGAAACAAAGTATGTATGAGGGAGGATTGAGAGTTCCAACTGTAATTAGTTGGCCCAATAAGATTACAAAAGGCTCAAATTCTTCTCATGTTAATTTGTCTATGGACATTTATCCAACTATTCTTGAGTTAGTAGGTGCACCTTTTTCCCACAAAATAGAAGGAAGAAGTTTTGCAAATACGCTTTTGAATAAGGGAAATGAACAACAAGAACGTCCCATTTATTTTACAAGAAGAGAGGGTGGAATTCAATATGGAGGGAAAGCGTATCACGCTATTCGCTTGGGAGATTGGAAGTTATTACAAAACTCTCCTTTCTTGCCTTATGAATTATATAACTTAAAAAATGATCCACTCGAGAAGAATAATTTGGTTGAATCAAATCCTGAAATGACAAAAAAATTAAACAATTTATTAATGACGTTCATCCAAGAAGGAGGAAGAGTTCCATGGCAAAAACCATTAAAATAATCTATTATGAAACTTAAATTATTTATTGCCGCATTATGTATTTTGACTAGTTTTCAGTCGACAGCACAAACTTCAAAAAAACGGAAACCCAACTTTATCGTCATATATACAGATGATTTAGGCTATGGGGACTTAGGGACGTTTGGCAATCCGGTCATAAAAACACCTAATTTAGACCGAATGGCCTACGAAGGTCAAAAATGGACTAATTTCTATGTAGCAGCTAATGTTTGTACTCCGTCAAGAGCCGCTTTAATGACTGGGAAATTACCAGTCAGGATAGGAATGGAAAGTTATAAACGTAGGGTTCTATTCCCTGATTCAAAAGGTGGATTACCTGAATCTGAATTAACCATTGCTGAAATATTGAAGGCGAATAATTATCAAACGGCATTAGTAGGTAAATGGCATTTAGGCCATTTAAAGCAGTTTGCACCTAATAATAATGGATTTGATTATTATTTTGGTATACCTTATTCTAATGACATGGATCGAAAAGCGGGTAAGACTCGTGAAGATATGTTTACGCCAGATTTCCATGATTTTAATGTTCCTCTCATGAGAAATTCAGAGGTAATAGAAAGACCAGCAAATCAAAATAAGATTACGCAGAGGTATACCGAAGAATCTATTGACTTTATAAAAAGAAATAAAGAGAAACCGTTTTTCCTTTATTTGGCGCACACAATGCCACATGTGCCACTATTTGTTGGTAAAGACTTTAAAGGGAAAAGTATAAGAGGTTTATTTGGTGATGTGATTGAAGAACTTGATTGGAGCGTGGGAAAAGTATTGGAGACGCTAAAAGAGTTGCATTTGGATGAAAATACGTATGTGATTTTTACATCTGATAATGGTCCTTGGAAGTTATTTAACGAACAAGGAGGATCCTCCGGATTATTGTTTGGCGCAAAGGGTACTAGTTATGAGGGTGGCATGCGTGTTCCATTTATCGTTTGGGCTCCTACTAATATAAAACCTAGGGTTGAGATGAAGATGGGTAGCACATTAGATATATTGCCAACGCTTTGTAGTATAGCAAACATCGATATTCCTTCTCAAGTTAAAACAGATGGATATGATTTAAGTCCATTAATGGTGCAAAACAAAGATGTAAATCCTAGAAATGAGATGTTTTTTTACCACGCTACTGATTTATTTGCCGCTCGATTAGGTGATTATAAATTATATTATTTGAAAAATAATCCCATTGGCTATCCAGAGAAAATTGAAAAATTAGAAAAGCCAGCACTTTTCAATCTGTCTGTGGATCCTTCAGAGCAATATGATATTTATGGTAAAAATGAAAAAATTGTCAATGAAATAAATGAATTAGTTCGGAAGCATAAAGCAGGCGTGATTCCTGTGAAGAGTAATCTTGAAGATTGATGAAAAAAAAGCTCTTTAAAATTGTTTTCAATTTTTTGATCATTGGAGCCTTTACATGCGATGGATATGGCCAACAAGTTTGCCCAGATACTTACAAAATAACAAGCTGTAAAGTAGGAATACCAAATAGAAAAACCGCTATTTTTCAAAAAATACCTGTTTTAAATAAGTCAAAAGTTGAAAATGAAAAGCAGACTTTAATTGATTTGTCATCCAAAAAGAGAACAACTTTAAAATATTAGAGTTTTAGAATGTTTAAAAGAGAGAGGCTTGATGTCTCTCTTTTTTTTTGTCTAAATCTTTATGTTTTGATTTTTGACTTCGTTTAAATTTAAACAAAGTCAAATTTCTCCTGAAAACTCCACTCGTGCTACCTGTTTTGCTTTCACTCCCATAAAATAAAAGAATCCACCCTTTTGAGGTGGATTCTGGTGGTCCCAAAGGCCGAGTCGATACGGCTACAATCAAATTTCAATCGGATTAACAGTTTGTCAAGGTTATTCTGTTCCAATTTCTTTGACTTATTCCATATGATTTGTGTGGTTTAAAATCAGTTCCATGTGCTCGCTTGTTTGCTGCTTGGTACCTTTAAATCATTTTGTTTAATTTAAAATAAAATTATTATACTTACGCACTGAAAATTTAAAATTTCAAGTTGAAAGCTTTGAAAATCAACAAAAAATATTTCGAATCAGTTATGAATTTGACCAAAGAGCAAGAACAAACCCTTTGGAAGGATATGATTTCGGGTAATAAAAAATCTTTTGAGGATTTATATAAACAATACTTTCAAGCACTAATTAACTATGGTTTTCGGATTACAAAAAACGAAAATCTGATTGAAGATGCCGTACAAGAACTATTTATTAGTATTTGGAACAATAGGACGAATCTTTCCGAAGTTAACGAAGTTAAATTTTACCTCTTCCGCTCATTAAAGAATAGAATTCTCCGCCAACTCGAGAGAGATATTTTTGATAAATCAGAAGATATTGATGTCTATTTAGATTTCTTAAACAGCATTTCTGAGGAACAAAAAAAGATAGATTCTGAACAATTTGATGCCAACTTAGAAACCTTACAAAGAGCAATCGCTCACCTTCCCATACGCCAACAAGAAGTAATCAATCTAAAATATTACCACGATTTTACATTAGATGAGATAGCAAAACTCATGGATGTAAACAAACAATCGGTTAGCAATCTGCTATTCCGTTCTTATGCTATTCTGCGTAAACTTCTCAAAAATTTGACAATCCTTATATTTTTTTAAAAAATATTTTTTGTTTAGTGAGTATTTTATTGAATGATTCGTATCTGTATTATTGAAGCCAATAAAATAGCTTTTTAAAAAGATGAAGTATAAGTTTTTTCAGACACAAGATTTTATAAAAGACGATGCTTTTATACTTTGGGTAAAGTATGGTAAAAATGATGCTTTTTTTCAAGCATTTTTATCGGAAAATCCTGAAAAACAAATCATTATTAATGAGGCCTCAAACTTTATTAAAAAAGTAGCTGAGGCAGAAAAACTTCGCCAACCCAATATAAATCAAGCAAAAGTATGGTCGCTCATTAACGACAATATTGATGTTGAATCAGAGACTGCAACCTTTGGATTTCTACGACAATTCCGTTCTTCAAAATGGGTAAAATATAGTTGGGCGGCTGCGGCTGTGATTGTTCTCGGAATAGGTCTGAATAGTTTATTGTTAATCAATAACCCTAAAAAAATAAATTACAGTGAATTGGTAGCTACGGCAGAAAAACAGATCAGATTAATTGAAAAAATAAATAATTCTAACGCTCCCTTGTCTATAAAACTTGAAGATGGGAGTGTAGTCACATTGTCAAAGAATGCCAAATTGAGTTATCCAAGGCACTTTGAACCTAATAAACGACAAGTTTTTTTGAGTGGCGAAGCTTTTTTTGAAATTACTAAAAATCCTCAAAAACCGTTTTTCGTCTATTCTAACGAAGTTATTACAAAAGTTTTAGGAACTAGTTTCACTATTCAGGCATTTGAAGATAGCCAGGAAGTAATAGTAAGTGTAAAAACAGGAAGAGTTTCTGTTTTTCACCAAAGCAAAGTCACCTTCGCTGACCCGGAAGAGGAAGCTTTAATCATTACGCCTAATCAACAAATTGTATTTTCAAGAAAAGAGGAATTACTTACCAAATCTTTGGTTGAAACCCCAATCCTAATCAAAGATTTAAGCCAGTTGACCAAAACAAGTTTTGAAGACATACCCGTTTCAGAAGTTTTGAAAGTCATTGAGCAGGCTTATGGTGTTCATATTATTTATGATGCCGACCAGCTATCACATTGTATAATCACTACTACGCTAGCCAACGAATCATTATATAGCAAACTCGATATTATGTGTAAAACAATTGGTGCAAGCTACAAAATTGTAGATGCTCAAATAGTGATTCAGTCCACAGGTTGCGATTAATGACCAATTAATAATAAGTTTTATTTACCTATTTTTCAACATTAAACTCAATATATAGAAAATGAAGCAATATTAACTAAAAAAAATCGAGGGAAAATGCGCTAACATTTATCCCCCGATACCTCCAGCCTACAAACGATAGGCGTGAATAATTTATTTTTCTTTCAAAAAACAATTAAAACTATGACAAAAAATCATTTTAAACAAAAATTGCTCTTGTTTATGAAAATCAACCTCATACAAGTAATAATGGCAGGGGTTTTTGCGATAAATGCTTTCGCAATTCCCGCAAAAGCACAAGATGTATTGCAAGAAAAGGTGAGTATATCTCTCGAAAAAGGGACTATTAAAACATTTCTTAAATCAATAGAAAAGCAAACAAACGTCTTGTTTTCCTACAAAAACGAGTTGATTGCTAATGACCTGCCGCTGACGGTAGAAATCAAAAATGAAAAAGTAGAAGACGTGCTTAGAAAAGTGCTCATGCCAAGAAATATTTCATTCGAGACCGTTGGGAAAAGACAAATTATTTTGGTTCGTTCCATGTCTAATAGAAACGAAGTAAAAGAAAATAGCCTTAATCAAACGGAAAAAACTACGTTAAATATTAATAATAGTAATGTCGCCGACATAACTATTAAAGGTACAATTATAGATGAAAAGGGAGAAAAACTTCCAGGTGTAAGTATTTCCATTAAAGGAACAACTCGTGGTACTACAACTAATTCAAATGGTGATTATACAATATCCGTACAAGACAATAAAGCAACCTTAGTATTTAGCTTTGTTGGATTTTTAAATCAAGAGATTGTTGTTGGAAATCGTACTCAAATAAATGTCGTTTTGCTACAGGATTCTAAATCATTAGAAGAGGTCGTTGTAGTTGGTTATGGAACTGTGAAAAAATCAGACATAACTGGCTCAGTGTCGTCTATAAAAGCACAGGAAATTAATGCTTTTCCTGTGCAAAATGCTATGCAAAGTCTTAATGGCAGGGCTACGGGAGTACACGTTGTTCAAAATTCAGGAGCCCCAGGTGGCGCCTTAAGTGTAAAAATACGAGGGGGAAACTCACTACAAGGTAGCAATGAGCCACTTTATGTAGTTGATGGCTTTCCGCTTACTGGAAATATAAATGCCTTAAACCCTGCTGATATTGAATCGATGGAAATTCTAAAAGATGCGTCGGCTACTGCCATTTATGGCTCAAGAGGAGCCAATGGTGTTGTTATGATTACAACCAAAAGTGGTAAAAGCGGAAAAGGGAGAATAGATTTTGAAACTTATTATTCAACACAAGAAGTAATCAAAAATTTAGAATTACTTAATGCCACTGAATTTGCCACATTAATGAATGAGCGAGCTGTAAATGACAAAGTGGCCTCACCTTATTTCACTCAGAACCAAATAGCGAGTTTTGGTGAGGGTACGGACTGGCAGAATGAGATTTTTAGGTCGGCTCCGTTACAAAATTACTCACTTACTTTTTCGGGTGGCAACGATAAAACTAAATATTCAATTGGGGGTAGCTGGTTAGATCAACAAGGCATCATTAAAAACTCAGGCTTTGGGAGAAAAAGTATTCGTGTTAATATCAATTCTGAAGTAAATAAAGTAGTTAGCCTATTTTTAAGTACAATTTATAGCAAAACGGCCAACACCCGCCTGCGGTCTGATAATAGTGCAAGGGGTAACGGAGCGTTGTCGGCTGCCATGGTTTCACCTCCTACAATTGCACCTTATGACGCCACGGGAGGATATAATCGTGTAGACGCTTATTCGTTTAGCCCTAATGCGTTAGAAAGTCCTTTTGTGTATTTAAACGAAATCACTGACAATGGTAGCGGTGATGAGTTAATTCTTAATTCTGCTATCAACTTTAAATTAATTGAAGGGTTAAATTTGAAGCTTTCGGGAGGCTTACAAAATTTTAACCAACGTAACGACCGTTATTCTACCAGATTATGGCGAAACACACCCACTGGCTCAGCCAATGTTGGCTTTAACCAAAGCGTGAGTTATTTGAACGAAAATATTTTGAGCTATCAAAAACAATTCAATACAAATCATTCCATTTCAACTTTGGTAGGTTTCACCTTTCAAAATAACATTGAAAATAGTCTTTCATCAGGTGCTGCAGGGTTTCCATCTGACGCTCTTTCATTTTATAATTTGCAGTCAGGAACTGTGCCTGGTGTTCCAAATACTAGCTACCAAGACTGGACAATCCTTTCCTATTTGGGGCGAATTAATTACACATTTAAAGATAAAATTTTGGTAACCCTGAGTGCTAGAAGTGACGGTTCATCCCGTTTTGGAAAGGACAATAAATGGGGTTATTTTCCTTCTGGTGCCATAGCTTATAGGCTAAACGAAGAAGCTTTTCTCAAAAATTCTAAGACCATTTCAGATTTAAAAGTTAGAGCTAGCTGGGGTTCAACAGGTAGCACGGCGGTATCACCTTACCAAACTTTAAATTTACTAAGTTCACAACAGGTGATATTTAACGATGCCATATTTGTAGGATTTACCCCTACTGTGCGTTTTCCAAATCCAAACCTAAAGTGGGAAACTACCACTCAGACAAATTTTGGTTTAGATGTTGGATTTCTCAACCAAAAAATCACGGCTACCTTAGATTTTTATAACAAAGAAACTACAGATTTGCTGGCCTCAGTGTTATTGCCTACCACCACGGGTTATTCGAGCTCAATTAAAAATGTAGGTTCGATACAAAATAGAGGTATAGAGTTGGGAGTAAATGCTAATGTTATTAACATAAACAGTCTTCGTTGGGACTTAGGATTTAACATTTCGACAAATAAAAATAAAGCTCTTAAACTGGCTGGTGGTGCTGACGTTTTTGGTGCAGCTTTGGATATACCATTTAATGTTCCTGTAAACCTGATTCGTGAAGGGCAGCCAGTTGGAGTATTTTTTGCTTATCGTGAAGACGGTCTCGATGAATTTGGTCAAATAAAATATAAAGATTTAAATAACGATAAAGTAATAAATGCCAATGACCGCGAGATTATTGGAGACCCCAATCCAGACTTTATTTATGGACTAAATTCTAATTTAGGCTTTAAGGGATTCGAATTAAGTTTCTTTTTGCAAGGCGTACAGGGAAATGATATTTTCAATTTTAATAAATCTGGATTAGAAAATAGTTTCAATTTTGGTGAAAATCAAACCAAAGCTATGCTTAATCGCTGGACTACCGCTAACCCAAATCCTAATGCACCTTATCCGAAACTTAGTGTTAATACGAAGTTTAGAGAATCCGATAGATATGTCGAAGATGGTTCATTTTTAAGGCTAAAAACAGTGCAATTGACTTATAATATACCTACTAGTAAAATACCTTGGTTGCGTTCGAGCCAGTTATATGTTAGTGGTCAAAACCTATTTACTGTTACCAAATATTCGTGGTACGACCCTGAGGTTAGCACCCGTGGCAATGGATTAACGCTTGGGATTGATGCTTCAGGTTATCCTCCATCAAAATCATATACAATTGGTTTACGTTTAGGTTTTTAATTTAATCTTTTAAATGAATTCGATAATGAAAAAATACATAAAAATCCTGTCCGTTGCGAGTCTTTTTATAGTAACATCTTGTAGCGACTTACTTGTCGAAATACCTAAAAATAGCCTTTCGCAAGAAACATTTTTCAAAACTGCACAAGATGCTGAATCGTCAGTATATGGGATCTATGCGCCCATGCGTGAGGATCAGTCATATAAAGTTTGGTTTCCAGCTATGCTTACTAACCTAAACGACTATACTTTTGGAAGAGGTTCTCAAGTAGCTATTAGTGAATATCAAGGTCTTGATGGTACTAATATTGTGCGGGCTGAGCTTGTTTGGCAAAGGTTGTACCAAAGCATTAACTATTCAAATATTTCGATACAAGAAATACCAAAAGTAGGAATGAATGAAACCAAAAAGAAAGAACTAATTGCTGAGGCAAAGTTTTTAAGAGCCTTAAACTATTTTAATATGGTGCGACTTTTTGGTGCTATTCCTATTCGGACCGAGCCGTTTACAGAAATTAATAAGGTAGCGGGTAAGAGAATGCCCGTGGCAGAAGTTTATAAACTTATTGAAGCTGATTTAACTCAAGCCGAAACCGACTTGCCTGACAAAGGCGTGCAAGAAGGTCGCCCAAACAAATGGTCTGCCAAAACACTTTTAGCAGATGCTTACTTAACAACTGAGCAATGGCAAAAAGCCGCCAATAAGGCAGATGAAGTTATAAAATCTAGAAAATTTTCGTTGGTTGAAGTAAAAGTGTCTGATGATTTTTTAAAAATATTTGGCCCTACTGTTCAAACAACTACCGAGGATATTTTTTCTCTAAAATTTTCACGTATTGACCAGTTAGGGTGGGGTTATGTTACTTTCCCTCATGCTACAAACACGCCCTATTCACCAGGAGGCAATAGGGCTCACTTTACTCGCCCAACTTT
Source organism: Aquirufa sp. (assembly GCA_044349095.1). Lineage (GTDB taxonomy): Bacteria > Bacteroidota > Bacteroidia > Cytophagales > Spirosomataceae > Aquirufa. The sequence continues at coordinate 20,727 of JBIKRO010000043.1, forward strand.
TCCTTTAATTAGAGACTGGGCAAAAGAAGACCTGCGTAAAGATTTCAACCTTTATACTGATTACGTTGATAGAGTAACAAATAAAGTTGTGGCCCTTCCTGCAGCGGAGCCTATTTGTTTCAGAAAATACAGAGATGGTGCAGCCCCTTCTGGCAGCGCCTCGGGTAATGACTATTATTTTTATCGGTATGCTGATGCCCTACTTATCTACGCAGAAGCAGCTGCAATGGCTGAAAATGGCCCCAGCGAACTTGCTTTAGAACGTCTAAACATGGTAAAAAGAAGAGCATATGGATTAAGTCAAACAGCCCCTTCGGCCATTGATGTGAAAACTGGTTTAAGCAAAGAAACATTTCGTGAAACTGTTTTAGTAGAACGAGCTTATGAATTTATGCTTGAGTTTAAACGATGGTTCGATCTCAAGCGTATGGGTACACCTTATTTGAAATCAAAAATAAAGGAATCATTGAATAAGGATGTAAAGGACGTGCATTTACTATGGCCAATTCCAAAAGTAGAAATTGATAATAATCCAGATATGAAGCCAGCTGACCAAAATCCTGGATATTAATTAATAAAAAAACATTGGGTATTGAGATACAAAAGTGTGGCTCAATACCTTTTTTAAAAATCTGATGTAACTAATTTGCTAAATAAACATTTTTAACGGTATGGAATTTAAAATAAATTTTAAATTAATCCTTTTGATGTTTTTTGTTTGCCAATTTTCTTTTGGCCAAAAAAACTTCAAAGCCGATGTCATTATTTATGGCGGTACGGCCTCGGCAGTTATGGCCGCAGTGCAAGTAAAAAAAATGGGCAAAACCGTGATTGTCGTATCGCCCGATGTGCATTTGGGAGGGCTTTCCTCTGGCGGCTTAGGATTTACGGATACAGGGAATAAGGAAGTAATTGGTGGGCTTTCAAAAGAGTTTTATCAACGACTTTTTACCCATTATGACAGTGATGAAGCTTGGGTTTGGCAAAAGAAGTCTGAATTTGGCAATAAAGGACAGAGTACTGTTGCCCTAGATGGCACCCTAAAAAGTATGTGGATATTTGAACCACATGTTGCCGAAAATACGTTCGAGCAATTTGTAAAAGAGTACGAAATACAAGTTTTACGAAATGAGTGGCTCGACCGATCTTCAGAAGGAACGGTAAAAAAAGAAGGAAAAATTATTTCTTTTAAAACGCTAAGCGGCGATATTTTTACCGGTAAAATGTTTATTGATGCTACTTATGAAGGCGACCTGATGGCAGAAGCGGGTGTAAGTTACCATGTGGGTCGTGAAGCAAATAGTGTTTATAAGGAAAAATGGAATGGCGTACAAACGGAGGTTTTTCAGCATGGTCATAATTTCCAAACCAAAATTAGTCCATATAAAATTGAGGGAGACCCAAGCAGTGGTCTCTTGCCTGAAGTATCTGCCGAACCTGCCGAAGCATACGGCTCAGGGGATAAAAAACTACAAGCCTATTGTTTTAGAATGTGCTTAAGCAATCACCCCGACAACCGTATACCTTTTTCTAAACCAGAAGGCTATGACCCCGCCCGCTATGAGCTATTAGCCAGGGTGTTTGCTTCGGGATGGCGTGAAACTTTTAACAAATATGACCTTATTCCCAATCGGAAAACAGATACCAATAATCACGGCCCGTTTAGTACTGATTATATAGGTAAAAATTATGATTACCCCGAAGCTACTTACGAAAGGCGTAAAGAGATAATCAAAGATCACGAATTATACCAAAAAGGCTTAATGTATTATATGCAAAATGACCCCAAAGTGCCTGCCGATGTTCAGGATAAAATGAAACAATGGGGTTTGCCAAAAGATGAGTTTACCGATAATGGAGGTTGGCCTCACCAACTTTATATTAGAGAAGCTCGCCGAATGATTGGCGAATTTGTGATGACGGAAGCTGATGCTCTTGCCAAAACAAAAGTACCAAATTCTGTGGGAATGGGTTCGTATTCATTAGACTCGCACAATGCACAACGCTATGTTAAAAGTGATGGCTATGTGCAAAACGAAGGAGATATAGGGGTGAAGCCCGAAAAACCCTATTCTATAGCGTATGGTTCAATACTTCCTAAAGAAAATGAATGCAGTAATCTGTTGGTTACTATTTGCATGTCAAGCTCTCACATAGCCTATGGTTCTATCCGTATGGAACCTGTTTTTATGATTTTGGGACAATCGGCAGGGACAGCAGCGGTTTTGGCGATTGAGAATAAGGTCTCACCCCAAAAACTGCCCTATGAAAAACTACGCAAAGTACTTTTAGAGGGTAAACAGAAATTAGAATTGTAAATCAAATCATAAAGCCAACCATGTCCATCGTTCAAAAATCACTCACCGCAATTATCATTTCGTTCTTCTGTGTTTTTTCTGCCAGCGCCCAACAGAAAAATTTTGATATTGTCATCTATGGCGGAACATCCGCGGGGGTAAGTGCCGCGATACAATCATCACGTCTTGGCAAATCGGTTGTACTCATTGAACCTACCAAAAGAATTGGTGGCCTAACAACAGGTGGTTTGGGCCAAACTGACATTGGTAACAAACAGGCAATTGGTGGAATAAGCCGGGAGTTTTACCAAAATATAAAAAAATACTACGATAATCCAGCCAACTGGAAATGGCAACAAAAACAAGACTATCAGGACGATGGACAAACAAGAACAGAAAAAGGAGAAGCCACTATGTGGACTTTTGAGCCATCAGCCGCATTGAAAGTCTTACAAGAAATGTTATCAGTTGAGAAAAATATCACCCTTGTATATGAACAGCGATTGAATAGAACACTAAAAGGGATTCGTAAAAAGTCGGGGGTAATTAGTGCAATACAAATGGAAAATGGGCAGTGGTATGGTGGCAAAATGTTTATTGATGCTACTTACGAAGGTGACCTATTGGCGCTTGCAGGCATTTCTTATACCGTAGGGAGAGAATCTAATGAAGAATTTGGCGAAAGCCTAAACGGTGTTCAAGCCAATATTACAAGCTCCTCGCTGACGGGCGTTGTTTCAAAAAACGGATTTAATCACAATTTTGTAGATGGTGTTGACCCCTATATCGAAAAAGGCAATCCTAAAAGTGGGTTACTCCCTTTTATCGAAAAAGAACATCCTCCCAAAGATGGAACTGGCGATAAACGTATTCAGGCGTATTGCTACCGAATGTGTTTAA
>JBIKRO010000006.1:0-59297 GCA_044349095.1 Aquirufa sp.
ATCTTGTTTTTCATGATGAGCAAGGGAATTGCTGAAGGGGGAGGAATGCCGCCTTTATTAGCCGTATGGCTCCCAAACATTGTTTTTGGCGCCGTGGGTGTCGGACTTTATTATACCTTACCTCGATAAGATGAAGACCGCTCCTCGCCTACTGGACTATTTCAAAATTCATTTTATTGTCATTATTTACGCTTTCACTGCGATTTTAGGAAATGCTACTCAGGCAAACACCCTCACCATCGTATTTGTCAGATGCGTGATCACGTCGATTAGCTTAGCATTAATAATCCGATATAGTAAAAAAAGTTTTCAAGTAAGCAAATCCGTTTTATGGGTGTGGGTTTTAAATGGAGTGTTTGTCGCGTTGCATTGGTTGTTGTTTTTTGGCGCGGCCAAAGTTTCTACCGTGGCCATGTGTTTGGCAGGCTTATCTACACAAACATTTTGGACCTCTTTAATTGAGCCTATTGCCAAGAAAGTACGCATTTCGAAGATCGAGGTTTTCTTAGGTTTACTCGTCATCGCGGCCCTAGTCATTATCTTTTCGGTCGAACAAGCGCAGTGGCTCGGGTTGCTCATGGGCATTGCGTCTGGCTTTTTTGGTGCCTTATTTTCGGTAATTAATGGCCAATTCACTCATACGCATAACCCAAAATTAATTACCTTATATGAAATGATGGCAGCGGGAATCGTGACTGGACTGGTTTGGAGTTTTGGGGCACTTGATGGGCTTAATGGATATTTCCCGATAGGGCTCGACTGGCTCTGGATAGGAATTTTAGCGCTGGTTTGTACCGTGTATGCCTACACAGAAACCATTCAATTATATAAAGTTTTCTCTGTGTTCTCCATCAACTTGGTCATCACACTGGAACCTGTTTATGGAATGATTTTAGCGATTTATATTTTTGGTAGTAAAGAAATTATGCAACCAGGCTTTTATTATGGCACCATTTTGCTAGTTCTAACCGTCATGGCCCATCCTTTTTTAAAAAAATCCAATAAATTGGTCTAAAAAATCTATTTTCACTTCCCCTTTGTCAAAAAGCTTTTTTAGCTTTACTAACTTTTAAAAAGTTAGTAAAGCTGGAAAAGCTAATCAAAAAAATAAAAACGAAAGATTAAAATTATAAGTTACCTGTTGAATTTAAACCTATTAATTAAATGAAAAAGTATAACGTTGCCATTGTGGGCCTTGGTTTTGGGGCTGAATTTATCCCTATTTATTTAAAACATCCTTTGGCAAATATGTATGCCATTTGCCAGCGAAATGCTGAAAAGCTGCAGGCGATTGGTGATGCATATGGAATCGAGAAACGCTATACTGATTTTGAAGAATTAATTAAAGATCCGGCTGTTGACGTCGTTCACATTAATTCTCCCATTCATTTACATGCCGAACAAACGCTTAAAGCTTTACTTGCTGGGAAACATGTAGCCTGTACCGTTCCTATGGCTACGAGCGTAGAAGAATGCAAAGCGATCGTGGAGGCTTCCCGTAAAATGGGAAAAAAATACATGATGATGGAAACCGTGGTTTATTCCAGAGAGTTTTTATACATCAAAGAGCTTTATGACAAAGGGGAATTAGGAAAAATACAGTTTTTGAAAGCTTCACACCAACAAGAAATGGATGGTTGGCCTGATTACTGGCCTGGACTTCCGCCGATGCACTATGCCACCCATTGTGTGGGACCAGTGGCGGGATTGTTGCGTTTAGAGGCTGAATATGTTTCCTGTTTTGGATCGGGAACGATTCGCGAAGAATTGATCGCCCATTATAATTCACCTTTTGCCGTTGAGTCTGCCCATATCAAATTTAGAGATTCTGATTTAAGCGCGATGGTTTATCGCTCGTTGTTTGACGTAGCAAGGCAATACCGTGAAAGTTTTGAAGTCTATGGATCAAAAAAATCCGTGGAATGGCCTTTAATTGAAGGGGAAGAATTAGTTATTCACACCGCGAAGAAACCTGAACCCGAAATTCCAGAAAAGGTGCCAACACCCGATTTTGCTCACTATTTGCCAGAAGAAATTCAGCGATTTACCACCAAAGGCGTCTACGATGAGGATGAAAACCAACATCTTTCCTTTACTCAAGGAGGAGGCCATGGGGGATCACATCCACATTTAGTCAATGAATTTTTGCAGGCATTGGCTGCAGATCGCGATCCGTTCCCTAATGCTCCACAGTCGGCCAATTGGACCTCCGTGGGTATATTAGCCCACGAATCGGCTTTACAAGGTGGAAAGATTATTGAAATACCAAAATTCTAATAGCCGAAAAATGACGGCCAACAAAACCTATTTGAAATGAAAAAATTATTCATTGTATTGTTTTCAATTTGTTCAATTGTGACCACTTTGGCGCAAAATGCCCCGAAAGGTAGAAGACTCCAACTCCTATTTTTGGGGGATAAAGGGCATCATAAGCCATTTGACAGATATCCTTCTTTGCAATCTGCCGTAGGGGTTAAAGGAATGAACATCACTTATACTGATAATTTAAAGGACTTAAATGATGATTATTTAAACAAATTTGACGCATTAATCATATTTGCCAATCAGGATTCCATCGCCGCGCCTCAAGAAAAAGCCCTTTTAAAATATGTGGCTTCTGGACATGGATTAGTCGCTTTGCATTGCGCTTCTTGGTGTTTTAGAAATTCTCCTGAATTTGTCAAAATGGTTGGGGGCCAATTTTGGCGCCATAAAATGGATTCCATCCGCATCAAAAATGAAATGCCCGGACATCTTGTGCTAAAAGATTTTCTCGGAATCAAGACCGTGGACGAAACCTATTTGCACAGTAAATTACAGCCCGACAATATCGTTTTACAGTCTAGAATTCTTGGCCCAGAACAAGCAAAAGATAAGCCAGGCGCAAGCACAGAGCCATATACTTGGGTTCGTACCTATGGAAAAGGAAATGTTTTTTATACGGCTTACGGTCACGATGAAAGAACTTGGGAAACGGAAGGATTCCAACAATTAGTCACTCAAGGTATTTTATATGCGGTCGGTGAAGAAAAAAGAGCTTTGTTGGACCAATTAAAATTAGCTCCCTTAGCTTATCGCGAAGCCAGACTACCCAACTACGAAAAGCGACCTGGTGTTCAATATCAACAATTGCCCTTAAGTCCAGAGGAATCTGTGAAATACATTCAAATTCCGGTTGATTTTAATTTGCAAGTTTTTGCCTCTGAGCCCAATGTCATGCACCCAATCGCCATGGCATGGGACGAAAAAGGATTATTGTATGTGTTAATTACCAAAGACTATCCCAATGAGCGCAAGGCGAGTGGCGGAAGCGACTATATTTTACGTTGCGAAGACACGAATAACGATGGCAAAGCAGATAAATTCACTCGCTTTGCAGAGGGTTTGAGTATTCCTACCGGTATGGTTTTTGCCAACGGAGGATTGGTTGTTTCCCAAGCACCACATATTTTATTCATCAAAGATACCAATGGAGATGGGGTTGCTGATCAGCAAAAAGTGTTAATCACAGGTTTTGGAACTGGTGATACGCATGCAGGACCGTCTAATTTACATTATGGATTTGACAACTGGATTTGGGGTTGTGTCGGTTATTCAGGATATAAAGGAAAAGTGGGCGCAGATTCATTGCAGTTTGCTCAGGCTTTTTTCAGATTTAAACCCGATGGTTCCAAAATGGAACACATGACGACAACTTCTAATAATACATGGGGTTTTGATTTTAATGAGGCGGGAGATGTATTTGGTTCGACGGCCAACAATGCGCATGGTTGGTACATGGCGATTCCCCATCGTAATATTTGGAATGCTCCCTTCAGTCTAAATGGAAGTAAGAATATCGACACGCACAAAGACATGAAGACGATCACCAAAAAAGTGCGTCAGGTGGATGTTTTTGGAGGTTATACCGCTGCTGCTGGTCATAATTTTTATTCAGCTAGGGCTTTCCCTAAAAAATATTGGAACCAAATTGCCTTTGTTTCGGAGCCAACGGGCCATGTGGTACACCAAAATAGAACTGTAAAAACTGGGTCCGATTTCAATGACCAAGAGGCATTTAATTTCTTGGCTGGAGCAGACGAATGGGTTTCTCCGGTATTTGCACAAGTAGGACCCGATGGAGCGCTTTGGATTGCGGATTGGTATAGTTTCATCATCCAACATAATCCCACGCCAAAAGGTTGGACCAATGGTTTAGGCAATGCCTATGACCATGATTTACGTGATTATACGCATGGTAGAATTTACCGAGTAGGTTATAATCAAGCGCCTGCTTATACACCGGTCAACTTAAATTCTCCAGAAAATTGTGTAGCAGCTTTAAGTAATTCGAATTTATTTTGGCGTTTACAGGCCCAGAGATTGTTGGTTGAAAGAGGCAATAAAGACGTAGTTCCAGCACTTTTAAAGGTTTTGGCTACGGCTAAAACAGATGAAATTGGTTTAGCGGTAGGAGCTATTCATGCGCTTAGAACTTTGGAAGGACTAGGAGCTTTAGAAATGCCAGCCGTGAAAATTGCGTTAAAAAATGCTTTATCGCATACAAGTGGCGCCGTAAGGAAGCAAGCTGTCCAAGTTTTACCGAGAACTACCGAGATGGCCAAATTATTGTTAGAGAAGAAATTACTATCCGATAAAGATACGCTTGTGGTCTTAAATACCGTTTTAGCATTTATTGAAATGCCTAACTCACCGGAAGTCGAAAAGGCGATGTTAGCCAAAATTTCTACCGAACAAAACGTGAAAGACCGCTGGCTCCCGGAGGCCTATTCCGCTTATATGATGGGTCATATGGGTTCAAGAAGAACATCCTTTATCGAGTCAGAAGGCTCAAAAAAGATCCCTGTGGTCGCAGAATCCTTAGGTAAAAATCTAGCAAACCCTAATCCTGAAGGATCCACTTCTGGAATAGATTTGGTCGTACAAGAAATTCAAATCAAAGGAGGAAATTTCAAACTTCGGGAAGGTTTACCCTTCACGATTCGAGTAAAAAATAGAGGAGATGTTGCCCTTCCAAAAGGCACACCGCTTCCATTAAGCATTAAAATTGAAGGCATGGGAAGTCGCATCGATTATGAATCCTATACGTTTGTGGATGGCGTCGCTCCTGGGGAGACCGTTTCTGTGACTAAAAATAATAATGGTCCATGGGTCGGAAATTTTGGTTGGTCTCCTGAAACCGCGGGTAAATATATCATGGAGGTTCAATTAGATCGTTCGGCCGTTTTAGGTGAAAAAGAACGTTCCAATAACATCTATCGAAAGGCCATTGATGTATCACAATCAGCCGGATTAAATGTATTAATGGTCGAAAAATTATTCCGTGCCGGCGCTGTTTCATGGTCAGCCGATGAGGTGGTACAACATCTTCAAAAGATGAAAGAAACCTCTTCCCCTGCCTTTGGAGCTGCATTAAAAGGAGCTTCGGCGACTTGGAATGTTAAAAGATCCGCTAATTTATTGCCAGAATCTAAGGATTATTTAACTAGTTTGGCACCCGTAGTTCGCACCGTCGATTTGGAATATTTAAGTCGCTTGGCGATGGCTTGGAAACTAGAAATTCCTGCCTTAAAAGTAGCTGGTGAGGTAGTCACTCGAGTATTAAAAACGGTGCCGGAAGCCATGAAATATGATCAAAAAGAATTCACGGTTCCTGCAGGGTCCACAGTTGAATTGATTTTTGAAAATACAGATGCGATGCCACATAACTGGGTGCTAGGAGCTTTAAAAAGTGAAGAGAAGATCGGCTTAGCAGCGGATAAAATGATTACGGCATCTGATGGGGTCGCTAAAAACTACATTCCTTCCTTGCCAGAAATTTTAGCTTATACGCCATTGGTTGAGCCAAATGGCCGCGTGAAAGTGGTCTTTAAGGCGCCAACGGTTCCTGGAAATTATCCATTCTTGTGTACATTCCCGGGTCACTGGCGAATTATGAATGGGATTATGAAAGTTGAGTAATTCTGTTTGAATGGCAAATGTTTTTCAACGCATTTGCCATTCATCCATTAATTTTTTGCATAGCTTTGCCGAATGAAATTTGAAATAAGTCATACGGATCCAAGCTCAAAAGCACGTGCGGGAGAAATAACAACAGATCATGGGACTATCCAAACGCCCATTTTCATGCCGGTTGGAACTGCCGGCACAGTCAAAGCCGTCCATATTTCAGAATTAAGCAAGCCCATTAATGCCCAAATAATTTTGGGAAATACCTACCATTTATACCTTCGCCCAGGCTTAGAAATCATTGAAGCGGCGGGCGGCCTGCATCGGTTCAACGGTTGGGATAAGCCCATACTGACCGATTCGGGAGGATACCAGGTGTATTCATTGGCCGGAACTGGAAGAAAAATTGTCGAGGAGGGAGTGAAATTCAAATCTCACATTGACGGCAGCACTCATTTTTTTAGCCCGGAATACGTGATGGACATCCAGCGCACGATCGGCGCAGATATCATCATGGCATTTGACGAATGTACGCCCTATCCTTGTACCTACGAATATGCGCGAAACTCGATGGACATGACGCATCGTTGGCTTGATCGCTGCATTACGCGTTTTGACGAAACATCTCCTAAATACGGGTACCAACAAGTACTCTTTCCGATTGTTCAGGGAAGTGTATATTCAGATTTACGCAAAGTTTCAGCGGAATATATTGCCTCTAAAAATGCGTTTGGTAATGCCATCGGTGGCCTTTCAGTGGGCGAACCCGTCGAAGATATGTACAAAATGGCGGATGAAGTAACCGATATTTTACCCAAAGACAAACCAAGGTATTTAATGGGCGTAGGAACACCTGCTAATATTCTAGAGGGTATTGGGCTAGGGATTGATATGTTTGATTGCGTGATGCCCACCAGAAATGCCCGAAATGGGATGATATTTACCACGGAGGGAATTATCAATATCAAAAATGAGAAATGGAAGGCCGACTTTTCGGTCATTGACCCATATTTTGCTGAAGACACACATGGCCAATATACCAAAGCTTACCTGCGTCATTTGATTCGTTGCGAGGAGATGCTCGGCCCGATGATTGCCAGTGTTTTTAACCTTAGATTTTACCTTTGGCTTGTGGGTGAGGCTCGAAAAGAAATTCTTGCCGGGACCTTCGCGACTTGGAAAAATCGCATGTTGCCGCAGTTTATGAATCGCCTATAATTTAGATCAAGGAATAGGCAAAACCTTGCTTTCTTTGAAGGTAGATAAGATAACCATGGTGGATGTAGCTGAAACCTCTTCGATTTCGTTTATTTTTTCCAACATCAATTTCTGGTAGGTTGAAATATCTTTTGAAATAATTTTCAACATAAAGTCTCCGGCGCCAGTCACATGGTGGCATTCGATCACTTCTGGAATTGAATTGATTTGGTTGACAAATGACTCGGTCACTTGCTTCTTATGGCCCGTCAAAGTCACGGTGACAAAAGTAGTGACACCCAAGCCCACTTTGTCCCTATCTAACTGAGCATGATAACTTTGAATGATCCCTGTGGCTTCTAATTTCTTCACTCGCTCGAGCGTTGGCGCTGGCGAAAGCCCGACTTCCTTAGACAACTGCGCGTTGGTAATTTTGGCATTACTTTGAAGTATTTCAAGTAATTGATGGTCAATTTGGTCTAGCTTGTTGGTGCTCATGATAATTATGTAAAACACAAAATTAGAGAATATTTCATTTAAATTTGCTTACCTCTTGCATAAATGGGTCTAAGGTCTTAATTTTGCATCCACAAATTGCGAAAGTAGCTCAGCTGGTAGAGCGCGACCTTGCCAAGGTCGAGGTCGCGGGTTCGAACCCCGTCTTTCGCTCAAAACAAGAAGGCACCTTCCGGTGCTTTTGAGTTTTACAGGGACGCTTGGGTGGTGGAACTGGTAGACACGCAGGACTTAAAATCCTGTGAGCCGTAACGCTCGTGTGGGTTCGATTCCCATCCCAAGTACGATTAATCGACTGGAGACCTTCAAGCTTGCTTGAGGGTCTTTTTGGTTTTAAGCCTTTTAACCCTAATTTATCTTTTGCTAAACGAGCTAGCTTAGCTCCAACAAGCTTTACTAACTTTTGAAAAGTTAGTAAAGCTAAAGTAGCCCTGACGAATGCTCGCTTAGCAAGAACGTTTTTTAATTTGCATTTAGTACTTTTGTAACTGATCATTTTGAATATGCAAAAAATAGTCCTCACCATTTGTTCTATAAACTACTTAGCGCAAGCTAAAACCCTTGGTGATTCACTTAAAAAGCACAATCCAACATACCGATATTTTATAGGTTTGGTAGACCGATTAGACAAATCGGACATTCAAAAAGAACAGTTGCCCCCTTACGAGCTCATCGAATTACATACCATAGGCATCGAAGATTTAGATGAACTGTGTGAAAAATACAATATCACGGAATTAAATACGGCCGTAAAGCCTTTCTTCCTAGATCACATTTACAATACCTATCCTGAGGCCGAAATCGTTCATTATTTTGACCCGGATATTGTCATTTACCAGCCCTTAACGGAAATAGAAAAGGGTTTGGAAAATAACAGTTTGTTTTTGACACCACACACACTATTGGCCTATCCTGATGAGAATGAGCCACAGGAAAGAGGCTTGCTCAATACTGGGCTCTACAATTTAGGTTTTATTGGTACAAAAAGATCCGCCACGACAGCTTCATTTTTGGCTTGGTGGAAAGATCGCTTACGAGATCATTGTTACATTGATCTAGAAAAAGGCATGTTTGTAGACCAATTGTGGGTGAACTTTGCGCCATTATATTATGAGGATGTGTCTGTGAGTCGGCATTTAGGGTTAAATATGGCCTATTGGAACCTGCATGAACGCGTGATTACCAATGACAACGAGCCGTATTTGATTAACGACAAATACCCATTGATATTCTTTCATTTCTCTGGATATAGTCCTGAAAAGCCTACTCAAATTTCAAAATATCAGAACCGTTATACCTTTCAGGAAAAAGGCGATGTAGCCTCACTTTTTGATTTTTATGCCCAAGCATTAATCGCGAATGGCCATAATACGTATAAAAAGTTTCCTTGTTTTTACATCAAACCAGCGCCAATATTACCTCGCAAAAGATTCTTGCGCGTTAGGAAATACCTCAGCATGCCTTTTCGCTGTCTCGTCAATTTCATTGACACCGTAAAATTATAAAATTGAAAACTCAACCCGCCGGTTAGCCTGTCGGCCTTCCTCCGTTTCATTCGTAGCAATAGGTTTTAATGACCCATACCCTTTGGATTGAATGCGATTTGAGGCCACACCAGAAGCCAATAAATAATTTTTAACCGCATCGGCTCTCGCTTGCGATAACTTCTCGTTGATGGCATCTGTTCCCGTATTATCTGTGTGTCCTGAAATCTCAATGCGCAGATCGGCATTTTCTTTCATCACGTCAACCAAGCGTTTTAATTCAGGATCAGATTCAGGCGTTAAGGTTGCTTTACCAAGTTCAAAAAACAAATTATTGATGGTCATTTTAGCTCCTTTGGCGATGGCAGCCATCACTAAATCTTTTTCATCTAATTCCAAATATCGCCCTCTTAATTTGCTCAAATCCAAGTTGATTGAACTCGGCAAAAATCCATTAGCTTTCGCCGTAATCCCATAATTAATCCCATAGGGAAGCACTAATTTATATAAACCAGTCGAAGGATCCGGCTTTGCCGTTCCTAATAATTGGCCCGTTTTTAAATCCTCATACGTAATTTCTGCCCCCTCAGGCACCACATTTAACGTTTTGTTTAACACCTTTCCTGAGACTAAAACGACTGCCTCGGAAGTTTCACTAGAACCAATTCGCGGACTTGACTTGACTTCTTGTTGGGCCAATACTGGTGCCTCCACTTTCTTCGGCTCAGCAGGAATTTCAGGTTCTTTTTCCACCGGCATTCGAAAAATATCTTTCTTCCCCATTGAATTTTTACTTGACAAAAAATACGCAAAATCCCCTTTGGCAGATAAGCTATAATAGGCGTCATACTCCTCTGAGTTTATGGGCGCTCCCACATTGACGGGTTTACGCCAAGAAGTCCAGGACTCATCCATACGTTTAGTGACATATATGTCTTGACTTCCCAAGCCACCCGTTCGGTCAGAAGAAAAATATAAAGTCTTTCCATCCGCAGCTAAAAAAGGAGTCGTTTCTGAAAAATCGGTATTAATGCTTGGCCCCAAATTCTGTGGTTTTGTCCAAAACCCATTCCTCAAAAAACTCACATACATATCGTCGCGATCACTATTTTTCTTTTCGGAAAATGCCAGTAAAAGAGCCTTCCCATCCATGCTTAAATACCCATATTCATTTTTTCCTCGACTCAATTTTTCATAAGAAGGGATATTGATTTTTTCGGGAATAGACCAACCCGAAATTAATTTTTTTGCGATGGAAAATCCGCGTGTCTCATAGTTTCCTTGCACATAAGCGCCCTTCAAAAGAATGGTTTGCCCATCAGGCGATATCGATAAAATCGTATTGTATTGATCGCGATTCAATGCGTCTGGCATTCTAAAAGCAGTACTCCAAACGCCATTCACATTTTCTGAATACCAAATGTCTTGTGATCCCTTGACTGTTTCAGATCCCTGAGAGCCATATTTATTTGAGGGATGATTTTTTCTGCCAAAATATAAAGTCTTGCCGTCTGGTGCCATGACCGGATTTAATTCGGAAAATTCACTATTGATCGCCGACCCTAAATTCTCAGGTTGCTTTTGGCCAACAGCCATTTGCGCAAATAAAATACTCATAAATAGCATTAAAAACTTCTTCATTAAACTTCTTTTTTACCGCGATAAATCCATTTTTTTCCCATTTTTTCGGGTTCATAATGCATCAAATAAGTGACTAAATCCTCTGGATTTGATTCAATATGTAAAGCCGATAAATTACGCTCTTTCAAAAATCCCTCTTGGACCATATGGTCGATATGCTTGATCAAATGATCGTAATAATGAGCCGTATTTAAAATGGTCACAGGCATTTGATGCAAATCCAATTGCTTCCACGTCAACATCTCAAAAAGCTCGTCCAGCGTCCCGAATCCGCCCGGTAGCGCAATTACGGCATCCGCCATTTCAGCCATCATTTCCTTGCGTTCATGCATCGACTGCGTCACATGGCAAGTTTGAATCCCTAAATGTTTCACTTCCCAGGGTTCCATAAATGAAGGAATTACCCCGATTAATTCACCGCCTATTCGCAAATATTCATCTGCCAAAACGCCCATTAAGCCTACACTTCCTGCGCCGAAAATAATCTTACAATCATGCTCTTTTAGTGAACGAACAAGCTTAATCGCCTCTTGCTCATATACGACGTTATGACCCTTCGATGAACCACAATAAATCAAAATATTTTTAGACATAGGTCAATTTTTTTATCGCCTCCGCGAAGCTCGTAAACTTAAACGTAAATGTTAACTCTTTTTGTATTTTTTGACTCGAAACTAAATTTCCTCCCGTCACTAAATCGGCCATTTCACCTAAAATAATTTTTAAAAACCAAGTAGGTATCGCAGGAAAAATTAAAGGTCTTTTTAGTTTTTTTGCAATCATTCTGATCATATCTCCATGCCTAATGGGCTCCGGTGCAACGGCATTATACACGCCAGCTGCAGAAGAATTAATCAAAGATTGATGAAAAATTTCCACCAAATCATCCATGTGAATCCAAGATTGCCACTGCTTCCCCGTTCCTAAAATAGCCCCTATAAACCAATAAACGGGCCTGGTTAATACTCGGAAAATTCCGCCTTGGCTAGCCATGACTAGGCCGGTTCTCAACTTCACCACTCGGATTCCTTGGTCTGTAAAAGGATCCACACTTTTCTCCCATTCCTGAGTACATTCTGCGACAAAATCCACCCCAGGATTCGAGGTTTCAGTGCAATTTGTTTCCCCCGTATCAGAACCATAATATCCAATTCCTGATGCGGAAACCACCGTTTTTACTTGATGGTTATTGTTCGCTAGCGTATCAACCAACAATCGCGCACTTTCAACTCTTGAGTCTACAATTTCTTTTTTACGGGCGACGGACCAACGTTTTTCTGCTATCCCCGCGCCAGCTAAATGAACAATGGCATCCACATTTTGCAAAGCCAAAGGGTCCATATAGTGTTTCTTCACATTCCATGTAAAATCACCTCCCGATCGAGATAAAATAGCCACGGTATGACCTTCGGATCCCAACTTTTCAGTCAATGCCCTTCCGATTAAACCCGTCCCTCCCGTGATTAAAATATGCATCAATTACCTTTTTTAATCGCTTTGTAAATGACCTCATTAATTCCGGTGCGAATATTAGCATCTGAAATCTTGCTATTATTCCGAGTAGGGTACACGCGATTAGAGAGAAATACATATACTAAATCATGCTCCGGATCGATCCAAGTGTAGGTTCCTGTAAAACCAGAATGACCAAAACTCGATGTACTCGCAGATGCGGCCGCCGATATTCCCGGTTTTTTTCGATCGACTTTATCAAAACCAATCCCCCGTCTTGAATTTTCTTCCATTGAAAAAGGATAATTCGTCCATTGCTTTACGGTCGATTCCTGAATGTATTGTTGGCCCCCGAAAAAACCCTTTTGCAAATACATTTGCATCAATTTCGCTAAATCATTGGCATTACCAAACAAGCCCGCATGCCCAGAAATCCCATCCAAAAGTGCCGCACCCTCATCATGAACTTTCCCGCGAATAAGCGTTTTTCTAAACAAAGAATCATATTCGGTAGGAACTATTCTGGCCAACGGAAAATATTTTTCCGCTTGATAGACTAAGGTTGACGCTCCCAAAGGCCTATAAAAAGTATTACCCAAGTATTCAGGCCACGATTTCCCTGTAATTTTTGGGGCCATTTGAGGCAATAAATAATAAGACAAATCCGAATACACATATTCTTTTTTCTCCCGCAAAGGTGAGCTTTTTATGGCCTCGAAAATTTGATTGGAAATCGATCTATGCGCCCAAAGATTAGGTGCTACCTGAACTGGATACTCGTCCGATTGTGCATAAGAAAGTGTGAATGGCTTCCAGCGCGTCACCTCTGTTTTAATATCCACACAGGTTGCCCATAAATCTTTCTTTTGGCGAATAATTTTCTTAACTCGTTCTTCGCCCGCAGACTTAGTAAAATACTTTTCGACAAAAGAGTATTTCAAATCGTCTTTGGCATACATTTCATTGAACTTTTTGCTATGCACAATCATGTCGGTGCTGTCAATATAATCTTGCCAAAAAGGAATCCAGGCTTTTAATTTTGCTTGGTGTGTCAAGATATCCTCATACTTCAAATCCTTTTTATTGCTGTTCGCCAGTGCCGGAATGAATTCCCCCATGGTGTTCTGAACCGAAAATTTTCCTTGATCTTGCCAATGCATCAAAGCCGGTACTGAGGTAGAAATCTTGGTAATCGACGCCAAATCAAAGATATCTGATTTTTTTAGTGGCTCATTGGTTTCATAAATTTGACTGCCATACGCCTTATGATAAATGACTTTCCCTTCTTTGGCAATCAGCACCACTGCACCAGGAGTCCCTTTAATTTGAATGGCTAAATTAGCCAGCGAGTCAACTTGTTGGGCTAAATAGCTTCCTTGTATTCCGACTGCCTCGGGCAATACATTATATTGCAATCTGGCCAAAGTAGGAGTCACAAGTCCCAAGCCAAAAGGATAGTCTTTCGAGGCGCTTACCGGCATTTTTCCCTCCGCGGCAATGCCACCAAAAATCACCTCCGCCGCAGCTTCTTGTTGGGCTATCCCATCCTGATAAGTCATAATCAACGCCGAGGCACGATTCACATTTTCAAATTGAGTCAATGTAAATGGATTGGCAAAATGTGTGACAATTGATTTTGGTGTAGAAAAGCGCTTAACCAAAGCTTGAATAGGTGCTTTGATGGCGTAATTATTGACCGGCCGATAGGAGATTCCATGAATGCCCACAAGCACCGTATTATACTTTTCCAATTCCTTTTCTACCCGTAAAATAGTCGAATCAGCACTTAATTCATCTAAATAAAAATGAGGCATTTCCACGTAATTTTCGGCCATTTTTTGAAATTCCGTGGGGAAAACAGCACCATAATTAGCCTTCCCGATGGCCAAAGTCGCTATCTTTAATGTATCTAAACGCCTAAGAGGAAGCATGCTTTCGCTGTTCTTTAAAAGGGTAATGGATTTTTCTGCTAATTGCCTCTTCAAAACCTCTGATTGAATCGGATTTAAATCCTTGACCAAGTCGTTCATTTGTATTGCTTGATAGCGGTCTAATCCTGCCCATGCTTTGGCATTTAATATACGCTTAACTCTTTTGTCAAGGTCTTCAATTGAGATTTCATTTTTCTCTAATGCCGTTTTGATTGCATTAAATGCAGCGGGAACATCCACAAACGTCTCTAAAATATCGTTACCGGCCAAGAGTGCTTTTACGTTAGCCGTTCCTTCAGGAAACATTTTAGTAGCGCCCTTCATGTCCATCGCATCCGTAAATACCAATCCGTCAAACTTCATTTCATCTCTCAAAAGTCCAGTGACAATCGGCTTAGACATGGTACTCGCCAAGGACGCCGTGGAATCGAGGGAAGGAATGCTCAAATGCCCCACCATAATTCCTTGAAGGCCCTTTGAAATCAATTCTTTATAAGGAAAAAGCTCCAAACTATCGAGTCGATTTCGGGTATGCTGAAGCACGGGAATATCATAATGCGAATCTACGCCTGTGTCTCCATGTCCAGGAAAGTGTTTCGCCGAAGTGATGATTCCCCCCTTTTGTAATCCACGCATGTAGGCAAGGGCCTTTTGGGTAACTAAATCCCGATTTTCACCAAATGATCTGAAGTTGATCACCGGATTAGCCGGATTATTATTGACATCTACCACAGGCGCATAATTAATATGCACACCTATCCTTTTACATTGTTGGGCTATTTGGAACCCCATTTTCTCAATGAGCGCGTCATTCCCCTGCATCGCGCCTAGGGTCATTTGGTAAGGAAACCGAACCGTGGAATCTAATCGCATATTCAGGCCCCACTCTAAATCCATGCCGATAAAAAGGGGAACTTTTGATCGCTTTTGAAGCTCATTGACCAATCGGGCCTGAACCGTAGGGTAGCCTGCAAAAAGAACAAATCCCCCCACGTGATAATCCCTAATGATTGAAAACAAGCGAGTCGTATCGTACACTGGATTTGAATTTCCGCGTGGCATTAATACTTGTCCTATTTTTTGATCGATGCTCAAGGTAGCAAAAACGGAATCTACCCATTTTTGTTTGGCGTGAGGAAATAAATTAGTCTGGCCTTTTGCTGAAATACTTAAAAATAAAATACTGAATATGAGAATACGTTTCATGTAAAAAATATCAAATTTTGTTTGGGCAAAATAATGTGTGAAAATACGGGAAATGCCTGAATCTTTGAGGATTTACGATTGATTTTTTCAATGTAATTTTCAATCCCGAAAAAGGAATCGTAATTTTGCGAACAATTAAAAAATGAAAACATGAGAAAAAAGATCGTAGCAGGAAACTGGAAGATGAATAAAACCGCTGCAGAAGCAATCGCTTTGGCGAATGAAGTGGCCCAATTAGTTAAAGCGGAGGTCTCTGCAGACGTTCAAGTAATTATGGCTCCTCCCTCTATATTTATTTCTGAAGTAAATAAGGCGGTTTCAGGCGTATCTAATTTAGCCGTTTCCGCTCAAAATTGCCACGAAAAATCATCCGGCGCTTATACGGGAGAAATTTCGGCTAACATGTTAGCTTCTTCAGGCATTTCTTATGTTATTTTAGGACACTCAGAGCGCCGACAATATTTTGCGGAATCAAATGCCCAATTAGCCGCCAAAGTAGACGCAGCCTTAGCCGCTGGCTTAACTCCTATTTTTTGTTGTGGTGAAAGTTTAGACCTTCGTGAAGGGGGAGAATTTTTAGCCTATGTGGCCCAACAATTAACCGAAAGTTTATTCCATTTATCGGCTGAAGATTTTGCCAAAATTGTGATTGCATACGAACCCATTTGGGCAATAGGTACAGGCCTAACAGCTTCTTCAGACCAAGCACAAGAAATGCATGCATATTTACGTGGACATTTGGCCACAAAATATGGCCAAAATGCTGCTGATAATTGCTCCATTTTATATGGTGGAAGTTGCAACGCTAAAAACGCTCAAGAATTATTCGCCTGCGCGGATGTGGACGGAGGATTGATCGGTGGCGCTTCTTTAGTTGCGGCGGACTTTATTACCATAGCCACTTCGTTTTAATCTAAGAAATAAAAAAAACAGCCATAAAAATGTAACGTTTTTATGGCTGTTTTCTATTTTGGGTAGGTCTTAAACTCCTTCTGCCACCACTTCCTTCACCTCAGGAATCATACGTGTCATTAACGTTTCAATACCGGCTTTCAGCGTCATTTGGGACGAAGGACAACCAGAACAAGATCCTTGCAACAAAACTTTTACTTGGCCTATTTGCTCGTCAAAAGAGTGAAATGAAATCGCTCCCCCATCAGATTCCACCGCTGGTCGTACATATTGTTCTAATACGCTTTTAATTTTTCCGATAATCTCCGTATCCGAGTCATCAGAAGTACCATCGGCGGAAGATTCAGGCAATGAAAATACCGGCTTTTTCTCTTCAAAATACTTTTTCAAGTACTGCTTAATGCCAAATAATTCATCTTCCCACAAAGTCGCCTCCCCTTTGGTGACCGTAATGAAATTGCTCGTAATAAATACACGGCGAACAAATTCAAATCCAAAAAGAGCTACGGCCAAAGGAGATGATTTCTCTTTGGTCAAGCCATCAGCAGGTTGTGAATAATCAAACGAAAGTCCTTCTGGCAATAATTCCACATTGAACACAAATTTCATGGAATGTGGATTGGGGGTAGACTCAGTATAAATATGTATTTGTGGCGTTTCCATAATTCATTTTTAAAATTGTTAACAAAGGTAGCTCCAATTATGTTTCTTTAAAACAAAAAAACCTAGCATTTTCATGCTAGGTTCTCATTAATCTGTTGATTGAATTACTCAGCCGCCGCAGCCTTTTTTGCTGGAGCTTTCTTAGCTTTTGGAGCCGCCTCAACAGCAGCTTCAACAGCCACTTCCTCCGCTACTACTTCCGCTACTGGAGCAGGAGCCGCTTTCTTAACTGGCGCTTTTGCCACAGGTGAAGCAGCTACAGCTGGCAACACATGTACAAATGAACGACCTTTAAATCCTTTTTTGAATGCCACAACACCATCTGACAAAGCAAACAATGTGTGATCCTTTCCTAATCCAACATTTTCTCCTGGATTGTGAGCTGTACCTCTTTGACGTACGATAATATTTCCTGCAATAACTGCTTGGCCTCCAAACAACTTAACGCCTAATCGTTTACTATGTGATTCGCGCCCGTTTTTGGATGATCCGGCGCCTTTCTTATGTGCCATTTTTTTATAAATTTATGCGTTTAACACGCTAATTGTAGACTTATTTTAAAGTAATTGACTCAATTAAAACTTTGGTCAAGTTTTGACGGTGACCATTCATTTTTTGATAACTCTTTCTACGTTTCTTTTTGAAGACCAAAACTTTTTCTCCACGAACGTGTGCAACAATTTTTCCTGTGATTTTGGCTCCCGCTACTATGGGTGCTCCTACGGTCACATCTCCGCCTTTATCAACAAGTAATACCTTGTCGAAAACCAGTGCAGTGCCTTCCTCGCCCGCCAAACGGTGGGTATATACGGTCCGGTCTTTTTCTACTTTAAACTGCTGCCCGGCAATTTCTACGATTGCGTACATTATATTATGTATTTAAGTGAATCCCACGAGGCCAGGTCTTTACCTTTAAAAGCCCTTTAAATGGGGGTGCAAATCTAAAAAGATATTTTCAAATTTACAAGTGAGGAATAAATTATTCGTAAATAAATTCCCCAAAAGAACTTCTGATGGTCAGCTTTTTACCTGAAAAAGCCTCCACATGACCGACTATTTGAGCTGGAATTCCAAAGGATTCGGAGATCTGAATAATTTCTTCTGCGCGTTCAGGAGACACATATAATTCCATGCGGTGCCCCATGTTAAATACTTGGTACATTTCCTTAAAATCTGTTCCGCTTTCTTTTTGGATTAATTCAAAAAGTGGCGGAATTGGAAATAAATGATCTTTCACCACATGCACATTATTGACAAAATGCAAAATTTTGGTTTGTGCGCCGCCAGAGCAATGCACCATGCCGTGGATTTGCGATCTCATCGACTTCAATATGGCCATAATTACTGGCGCATAGGTCCTGGTGGGAGATAATATCAGTTGGCCCACATCTAAATCCGTACCTTCCACAACATCCGTTAATTGCTTAGAACCCGAATAAACCAATGACTCGGGAACCGATGGATCAAAACTTTCAGGATATTTTGTGGCCAAATACTTAGCCAAAACATCATGTCGAGCAGAAGTCAAGCCATTGCTTCCCATCCCTCCATTGTATTTATTTTCATAGCTTGCTTGGCCATCAGAAGCCAAACCAACAATCACATCTCCAGCCTGAATATTAGCATTTGACACCACATCGCTGCGTTTCATACGTCCTATCACCGTGCTATCCACAATAATCGTTCGCACTAAATCTCCTACATCTGCTGTTTCTCCGCCTGTGCTATAAATACCCACACCGTGATCGCGTAGCATTTGCAATACCTCCTCGGTTCCATTGATAATTTCAGCGATTACTTCCCCTGGAATTACGTTTTTATTTCGCCCTATCGTAGACGATAGAAGCATTTGGTCCGTTGCCCCCACACAGATTAAATCGTCTGTATTCATCACCACCGCATCCTGTGCAATGCCGCGCCAAACCGATATATCTCCTGTTTCTTTCCAATATAAATAGGCCAAAGAAGACTTTGTTCCCGCGCCATCCGCATGCATAATGTTGCAATACGCTGGGTCTCCTCCCAAAATATCGGGTGAAATTTTACAAAAAGCGCCTGGAAAAACTCCCTTGTCTAAATTGGCAATCGCCCGATGAACATCTTCTTTTGAGGCAGAAACCCCTCGTTGCATATAGCGATCAGACGACATAATTTATGAAATTTTTAATTGAGCAAACTCTTTGGCAAAATAGGTTAAAATGACTTGGGCTCCTGCTCGTTTGATGGACAACAAACATTCCAGCATCGCCTTTTCACCATCGATCCAACCTTGTTGGCCCGCCGCTTTAATCATCGCATATTCCCCTGAAACATTATAAGCGGCAATAGGTAAATGCGAATTTTCTCTTAACAAAGAGATGATATCCAAATAAGCCAAAGCCGGTTTGACCATTAAAAAATCGGCCCCCTCGGATTCATCTAGTTCTAGTTCTATTAATGCTTCTCGGCGATTAGCCGGATTCATTTGATATGTTTTTTTATCGCCAAATTTAGGCGCTGATTCAAGTGCATCCCGAAAAGGTCCATAAAATGCGGAGGCATATTTAGCTGTATAAGCCATAATGCCCACATTTGAGAAGCCCGCGTCGTCCAATGACTCGCGCAAATATCCGATACGGCCATCCATCATGTCTGAGGGGCCGATCAATTTAGAACCTGCTTGTGCTTGGGCAATCGCCATTTTAGCTAAAATAGGCAGCGTCTCATCATTTAAAATTTGGCCTTCCTGAACGATTCCGTCGTGCCCATCTGAACTGTATGGGTCCATCGCGACATCCGTCAAAAGACTGATTTCAGGAAATCTTTTGCTTACTTCATAAATGCTCTCCAAATAAAGGGAGCCTTTTTTATGACTTTCTGAAGCGGTAGAATCCTTTTTTGATTCTGCTATTTGGGGAAATAAGGCAAACGATTGAATGCCTAAATTAACACATGATTCAATTTCTTTGAGTAATAAATCCGTTGAGTAGCGATAAATACCCGGCATGGATTTGATTTCGGTGCTCACGTTTTTCCCTTCCATCACGAACAAAGGAAATAACATGTCCTTCACGGAAAGTCTAGTTTCCTCGACCATGGAACGAATTACAGCACTGGAACGATTTCTACGGGGCCTTTGTAACATCGAAATTTAATTAGAAAACAAAGGTACAAATTATAATTTTATTGCGATAATTTGTTCTGGATCTCGTTCAATTTGGCCTGTAATTCACTAACCACCTTTACGTATTCGGCAAACTCTTTGCGAGTCACAAAACCATATTCCTGAAATTTTGACTCTTCTTCCCAATTGGGTGTTTCTGAACTATTTCTAACTTGGAAAAAATCAGCTAATTCAAATTCCAAAATAGCGGCAATTTGGATCATCCTTGACAAGGAAGGGTCGGTGATTCCCCGTTCAATTTTAGAATAGGCCGACATAGTTATGCCTAATTGCATAGACACATACTCTTGGGTATAATCCTTGGCATTTCTAATTTTCCGAATTCGAGCGGCGAAGTCTTTCATAGCTACAAAATTCTAAAACAATTAGAAAATTGGTAGCGCCCTCATTCGACATAATATATCATTACAGGAAAATAAGTAAACTTATATTTCAATTGTTTGATATTGGCTCAAATCACAAGCCTAAAAAGAAATATTCTTTCCTGAAAATTGAGTCTTCAAACGAAAAAAACTAGGAAATTTTGTTGAGCTGAAGTCCGACCATAGGATCTTCTGATAAATTTAGCCCTGAATTTCGTAAAATGGTGGCCAATGGATCCAATAAATCCGCCGAACCAAGCACCCAAACATTCCAAAATTCAGTTAACGGTGCTTCATATACTTCTTCAGCGATCCTGAAAAAGTCTCTTTGTTCATATCCCTTTTTCAGATGTCCAAAGCACGCATTCATCTGTTGCATTACCTCTCGAATGGACTTGGCGCCACCAAATTTTTGTTGGATTAATAAGTCTAATCCCAGGGCGACAATCGCTCCTTTAAAATAAATGGAAACGCGCTTTCCGGGGGTGGAGGAGCCGTAACCGTCGAGCCATAAATCCATCGAACTCTGGGTGAGCGACTGAACCGAATAGCGATCTCGGTCAAAATGTAATTTCAAATTCCCCAAAAGTAAATTCAAATATTCCTCTTCTTGAATGACGCCAGACGCTTTTAAAAACCAATCGCCCAAATAGGTGGTCACACCTTCCACAATCCAGGCCGTTTCGAAATACGTAATTTCGTCATAGCGATAAGGCAACAATGGCCTTGGTCGGATCGTGGCAATATTCCACACATGAAAAAATTCATGCGAAGCTAGGCCAATTAAATCATCGTAACATGCGCGATCTTCTGGCCCCATGACCATCATCGTGGACTGAGTATGCTCCACTCCGTGATAAAAAGGTTCAGGACAAATCCAATGTAAAAAATGATATTTCTTGACCGGTAATTCTCCCATCCAGGCGCATTGATAAGCAACAATTTTCTGATACGCGTCGATCAATGGGTCTGAAAAAACAGTGGATGGACCTATGCCCTGTATAAAAAATTGGGCCCCCGACTCCTTCCAAGAAAATGAAAATATTTCTGCGGCGGCAAGAAAAGGCGAATCCACTAATTCCCGATAAGTGCGCGCTTGAAACGCATCATTTTTAAATGTCAAAGACGTGGCAAATTGCCATAGGCCCGGAAAATTTATCCTCACCTCGCATGCCTGATTTTCAAACCCTTGGGGACAAACAAGGCAATTGACAAAATTAATGTACAACATGTCCGCAATAGCCACCGAACCTCCCGCATCTCGCTGAACGGCAAAATAGGTGTATTCCAACTTAATAGGAGCGATTTCCGTGCAATTTAATCCCCAAACAGAAGATTGAATCTTATCTATGGAAAGTTGTTGATCTCCTTGATAGGATTTTATCTCCGGTATATTTTTAGCAAAGTTTTGTACTTGGTACCGGCCCGGGCGCCAAATAGGCAATCCTATTTTAAGCCTCCCTAATTTCTTAGGTTGAAACTCACAACTTATTTGGAGCCAATTTTCCTTGTCGGCGGATATCGTATATTTCATGCCATGACTTCTTGCAAAATTTCCCAAGACCTTACTTCTCCAAATGACTCGATATGCAAGCGATAAAAATACAAAAGTCCCGACAAACATTCCTTGCGCTGAGATCTAGAAATTAAAAACGGCTCGCCATAATTTGCCATGACAAGCTCGCTCAACATGGTCGCATCTATGACATTTGCCCCTGAAAATTGAGCCTGATTTAATTGGTCTATCAACTCCGCCGTATTCCCAGGCGCAAAGCCTAAAAATGAGGCCAAATTCCAAAGAAATTGGATGTGGAAATTTTCATAATTTCCTTGGGCTCCATCCAAAAACTGAAAGGATTCTTCTAGAAAATCAAACAAAGGAAAATTCGCTTCTTCTTCTTTTAAAACTTTACCTAATATCTCACTTAAAAATAAAGCGATGCTGGATTTGCCTACGTCAAAAGGAATTTGTCGATACGGAAAATAGCATTTTGCTTCTGAAATTCGGTGAAGTCCGCGGCCTGTTTTGTGAAAAACTTCCAGGTCCAACAGGGTCAAGGGTTGGAACAGCGCCATTTTATGCTTCGCCTTAGCCGACCGAACGCCATTTTCTATATAGGATGCAATGCCGAACTCGGAGGTGTAAATAGTCACCAACAAAGATGTTTCTCGGTACTTTAAATTATGTAGAACAAGTCCTTTAGTCTTGGTTAGCATCGTCCAAATCTAATCCCAACTCCATGGTTAATTTTTGCATGATTTCATCGACAGAATCTTCCGAATTAAACCGAATCGGCTCCCTAAATTCTACCGTTAAATTCGTATTCCGCTTTTTCATCAGCAAGCCTTTTTTATCAAAGGCCCTTCTAAATCCATTAATTCGAACAGGTACGACCAACGGATTTTCCCCCTTGATTAAATGAGCCGTCCCTTTTCTAAGGGGAGCAAAAGCACGCGTGGTTCCCTGTGGAAAACTAACCACCCAACCAAATTTTAAGCCTTTTCCTATTTTAGCAACAGCCTCTAAATCCACTTCCCGCTTAACATCTTCGCCTTTTGCCCTCCAAGAACGATTGACTAAAATGGCACCGGCTTGTGCAAAAATTCTCGGCAACAAGCCATCGTCTTTCATCGTCTCAGCCGCTGCGACATAAAATAAATTAGACCGGGGGGCCAATAAATAAATGGGGTAATTGATGGAATTTTTAATGCCCCATTTGACCGAAAAAAAGATGTGGTATAAACAAATCACATCCATGAAATAAGTCTGGTGGTTGGGCAAAAAGAGAATTCCGTTTTCGGGAAGTTCGTCTAAATATTCGGTGCCCTTAATAATGGTCTTATTATAAAAACGCAAACGGCTATAGGTCAAAAACCCCATAACAATCATGGTGATGCGCTTGAAAACGATCGGGTTGCCGAAAGGGTCTCTTTCGCCTATGCCCAACGTATCCATAAATTGAAATAATCTTGTCAGTTTGGATGCCATAATAATGGATTAAAATCCGCCTTGTTTTGTTTTTGGTTTTGTCGACTTAGGTGCTTCTTTAACAGGGGCTTGCTTTTTGGCATTCACTGCTTTTTTTGTTACGCTTGCTTGTCGGTAATACAACAAAAAACGTTTCAAAAAAGTCTCTTTTTCGTCTGCCGCCGCTTCTACAACCCGCACCACATCTTTGTCTTTTTTATCTCCTTTTTCATTTTTAACGGCTTCGCGAATGGCTGCCAAAAATTGATTGTCAGAAGAAAACACCCCTAATTCACCATTAAAGTACGCAAAATAATACCAAAGATCTTCCGATAATTCCCAATACCCATAAAACTCTTCCTTGTTTGGCTTCTTTATAACCTCCATATATCCTTTTATCGTACTGTTTATGTCCACAGGTCCCACATTAACTAAAGGCAATCCACCCAAAGTATAAAATGAACTTGTATTTGCCGACCAAGACCAATGGACCTTCGAGAAATTGATGTTTTTGGCAAATTCGGGAGATACTTTGTCAAGGGCCAAATGTGCCTGATCCATTTTTGTTCGAATCGGGTCGACCAATGGTTTTTTCAATAAAAACTCGACTCTTTTTAGGTATTCATCCCGATCCTCAGGCTCATCGGCCGACGTAGAAATGTAGCCTTCGTCCAAATTATATTTGACAATTCGGTCTCCCATGACTTTTAAAACGGTGGCGGGAATCGGGTATTGGATGCTCAGCCAAGCCTCTATTCGTGGGCTTAATGTATCGGTAGACAAATTGATTTTACCAAAAGACTTAATCCCTTCATTTCCCGTAAATAGCTGAACGGGGCCATTAGCTTCCATTCTTTTCTGATCAATAAATAGCCTCAATTCGCTTGATTTACCTTTGATTTCATACGATTCTTTCCCCTCATTCACTTCCCCCTCAGCAGAAAAAAGTATAGGGTCTAATTCATCTGAAAAAGGTCCTAAAAAAGTAGGGTACAATTTATTATCCGCATTGATAAAAATACCTGCCGTAACAGGTCTGCCCGCCTCATCTCGCAGATTAGCATCTAAACGTAAATTGGCCGATTCGCCTTTTGCATTTTCAAAGGGAATCCAAGCCGAACGGAAATTCTTCAAGCCTATCAAAGGCCGAATAAAACCCTTTAATTTTAAGAATGGCATTTTCGAAACCACATTGACTTCTCCCTTGTATTGCTGATGTTCACTCAACAAAATAGGCATTTTTTCAGGAATTAAACCCTCCGCCTGAACCCATTGCAAAGGTTCAGAGTTCGTTGGTTTAGTTTTAGCAGGAGCAGGATTCTCAACTTTCAAGAATTCGAAGTTTTTAATGGGTATGGCCACCGTATCCCCATCGCTACGGGGCAACAGATAATTAGCCTCTCCTTTCCAGGCATCTGAATTAGCTTCAATGACACGCAAGTCAGCCAATTTATGGAGATTATTCAAAGGGTCCAACAAAGCCCTTGCCCCAGAAAATGGTTTAAATTGGCCATCTTTTTGAATTGCAAATAAGCCTTTTGCCGGAAACACAAAAGCCGCACCAATGGCCACGTGCTGAACGCCTCCTAATTGTAAAAACTGCGCTTTTAAATCATATTCAGCCGAAAAAGCCTTAATTGACCCCTGTGTTTCTTGGTCTACATTAGCTAAATTTCGATTTTTCAGAGTCATCAACGTGCTATCTGAGGAAGTGCTGGTGCTGTCTTCAAGCCAACGAGATAGCTCGAAACCAGATTTCCCAAACATCTTAAAACGTTCTGCTTTCAGATCCCAAAGTGCTTCCGTCAAAATACTTTGATAGGCAATGTATGGGAAAATAATTGGGCTTTCTTCTCGGCTCGAAAGCGTTTCGCTACTTGGTTTGATCGAGACTTTCTGGGTCAATAAATTGGCCTCCGCTGTAATTGATTTGGTGAAAATGGCAGGCTTAAATGAAGACATCTGTCTTCCAATGCGCATTTCACTTTGATTGGTTTGCCACATAGAAAACCCTAAATTAAAATGATTGGAGATAAAAACTCCATCCCCAAAGACAAGTTTTCCGCGGGCAAAAACCTTTTTGTTATGCACGCCCATTTGTCCATCTAGCCGAACTTGGCTTTGATAAAATGCAAGCTGGTTTTTTATGGGTTTCACCCAAAGGCTGTCTTGACTCGGGCGCCAACTTAAATTATGGGCGGCCCATTTGGTCTCAGGAAATATATTTTTTCCTTGATAATTTGATGCAATTTTTCCCTCTGCAGCAATAGACATCAAAGAGTCGGGGTAAAAGTAAGTCGACTTTTGAATAGACGAAAGGCTTAATATCTGCAAAGTCCCGGAAGCG
The DNA here is from genome assembly GCA_044349095.1 of Aquirufa sp. Classification (GTDB taxonomy): domain Bacteria; phylum Bacteroidota; class Bacteroidia; order Cytophagales; family Spirosomataceae; genus Aquirufa. Next base: position 25,792 of record JBIKRO010000006.1, read on the forward strand.
TGTAAACCTAATTTATCCATCAGCAATGGCTCAGACATGATGTATTTGGCTTGTTTTTTATACAAATCCAAGGGGGCTTTGCTGGTATACTTAAACCCAAAAGACTGGTCAGGCATTAACACTAACGAAACCTTCAATGTAGGAATGAGGCCGTCGGTATAAAAACTCCCTTCAAACGTAATTTCCTTTTGGGTCAAACTATCCAATTCAATACGAGGAACCTTAAAATAAAACTCTTTGCCATAGACGCCTTTTGCTCGCCAAGTCTCATTAAAATAGGAGATTACTCCCGTAGGAATAATGAGTTTGGGATATTCGGCTACGCCTAATCGGCCTGATTTATTATTCGGTGGACTTAATAAAATGGTCCCCGCCCCATATTTAAATTGGCCCCCTAATTCTCTATTTCCCAAGGAACCATCTTTCAGCTTTGGTAAAAATGTGATGGAATCTATCTCTTTAAAATTGACCGAGAAATTGGAAAAATTAAAATCAAACAAAGGGCCTCTAAACCGATAATTCCCAATTTTAATTTCTCCTTTAAAATCAAAATCCCTCCCTTTGCTAAAGACAATTTGCCGGTCTGAAGGGATAAAATTTGCTTTTAAAGAATCTGAAACCGTAATCTCTTTTACCCCTCTGACGATAAGTTTTTGAGCGGCTAAGTCAATGGATATATTGGCAGAATCGCGGGAAATTTGATTCGCATTTGAGGCCACAAAAAATTTATCAAAATCTTTTTTGGCAAATTGAACTTGGGCATAATGCCTCCCCATTTTTGTAAAAGATATCACATCAGTTTTGGGATCATAATTGATATATCCTGCTTTAACGAATGAATTAAAACCGGGCATTAGCGCCTTATACTCCTTATTATTTTTAGCTAAAATATTGCCAAAATAAGCCCAATTGCGTTTAGATTCAATGAGGAAATTATAAAGCACGCGCATTGGATTGTATGTTAAAGTACCTTGCAACATATCGATTCGATCGGGACTATAATAATCGAAAGATTCTATCCAGGCGGGTACTTGGGACTTTCCAGAGATGCGGTAAAAATCAATTTTATCTGTATTTCTTTTTAAAATGGCTAAGTCGGCCGAAATTCTAATTTGATGATATGAATCTTCAAACAAAAGTCTTTCCTCGGCGATTCCTTCTAACTTTTTTATGTGTAAAGTCTGGTCCTTTGCATACCAATTGCCTCGAATGGCAGGATGATACAAAGAGTCCTTGGCGCCCATATAAGTAGTAAAAGAACCTTTTGGTATATCAATAGAACCCTCAGGCGAAATCCAAAAAGAGGGTGCCAAAACGCGGGAAATAATCTTTTTGTTTTTAAGTATTTCGAGTTGGGCCGGCTCCCGTGACGCAAGGAGGCCCAATTTGTTCCCTTGAATCCACAATCGGCCTTTAGCATTTCCAAAATCTCCTAGAATAGGTTCTTTTAATTGCTCGTTTGACCGAAACTCGAGATTAAAATTAGACGCCCCAGTTTTTCTTTTAAGCGATATTTTTGCCATTCCTTCGTTGGCCTTTCCGTCCATAGTTAACAAAGATTTAATTCCCAAAAGACTTGCTGACCGAGGTAATATTTCCCACTCATGTAATGTCATTTTAGAATTTGGGATTCCCCAAATGGCCCCAGCCAAATCCGCATCAGCACCTATCCCAAACTTATCCTTCAATAGCCATGAGAATTCCTTACTTTCTAATCGAAGACTATCCTTGCCTATTTTGAATCGAACTTCAGATTTTTCCCAAGTAAACCTAGGACCATCCGAAATTTTGCTAGGCAATAACCAAGAGGCCTGCTCGTCATAAAAATCGGCAGTAGGAGCATCTGATAGAGGCGATTCGGTATCCCAACCATCATTCTGAGCGGTCGATTGTAAGGTATCTATTAATTTTGTTTGGATCACAGGCCACAGAATTCGTAAGTTTCCTTGAACACTAATGGTCAGATTTCCTGTTTGTGTCAATTGCTTATTATAAAACCAGGAGTCCAATTGTTCGGCCAAAACCATGGCGGTTTTGGGATCTTTTTGCGCTACTAATTTTTTCCAGACTTCCACAAAATCCGAAAACAATACCGGTTCATTGGGGAATTGGACCAGATTTCGTATAAAGAAATATGCCAAGACAGGACTTCGAAATCCCACTTTAGGCATTTGAATCAAAATGGCCTGAAGTTCCTTTTTTTGCGTTTCGCTTACTGTATTTGAAGACCATAAGCTAATAAATTGATCCGCTATTTTGGGGGCATCCTTGTATTTGCTGGTTGATATCCAGGACTTGACTTCTTGAGGAAGCCGATCTGGGTTACCCGAAATGGATTGCGCTTGACCTTTATGCGAATAAATAAAGGCAAAAATTAAATAAGACAGAATCTTTATATGGCGCAACAAATTTGGCATAATCAAACTCAAAAGAAGGTAAAAATACATAAAAATTTAGGATATTTGAGGCTTATAATCCTGTATATGAATAACGTACTCTCTTTATTTTCTAGTATAAAAGCCTTCGTTTTTGATGTAGATGGCGTCATGACGGATGGGCAAGTACATGTGCTGGAGACTGGGGAACATTACAGGAGTTTTTTTATTCGAGACGGCTATGCCATCGAAAAGGCAAGGGAGGCTGAATATTCGCTGTGTGTCATTTCTGGTGGCGGACATCTTGGCGTTAAAAAAAGACTAGAAAATTTAAAGTTTCAAGATATTTACATGAGTTTAGGAGGGCGGGATAAATTGAGCACCTACCTTTCTTGGCTTGAAAAAATAGGCATTTCGGAGGATCAAGTTTTATATATGGGCGATGACACGCCTGATTTAAACATTTTAAAAAGGCCCAAATTGCTCAGTACTTGCCCTGCAGATGCGATTCCAGAAATTAAATCGGCGGTAAAATACGTGTCACCATGTAAAGGGGGACAGGGCGCGGTTCGAGATGTGATCGAAAAAGTGATGAAATTACAAGGCAAATGGCCTGAATAAATACCAACACATGGCACTAATCTTACCGGTAAAAGGAGTCTCTCCACAGTTTGGAAATCATAATTGGCAAGCGCCCAATGCGACAATCGTAGGCGATGTCCAATTAGGGGATTATTGCACCATATGGTTTAATGCCGTTATAAGAGGTGATGTAAATAAGATCCGGATTGGCCATCATTCCAATATACAGGACGGAGCCGTCATTCATTGTACGTATCAAAAAACAGAAACAACGATTGGCAACTATGTTTCTATCGCACATAATGCCATTGTCCATGGATGTACGATTGAAGATTCTGTTCTAGTGGGTATGGGGGCCATCATCATGGATGGGGCCTATATTGAAACGGGAAGTATCATTGCCGCGGGGGCAGTAGTCACCCAAAACACGCGTGTGCCTTCTGGTAATATTTATGCGGGAAATCCGGCCAAATTACTCAAGTCCGTAAGCCCAGAAGCGGCTGAAATATTCATGCGCACTGCGATGAATTATATCGATTATGCTGCTTGGTTTGAAAAATGATTGCATCTTTTTCAATGACTCAAAATACCTTTTGATTTTTCGCCTGCCGTAATTTCCAAATTCATTCGATTCTTTTTAGTGGGCAATGGACAGGTCGCAAATGGAGTAAACTCACAAGGTGGATTAAGCGATTTGTTGAAATCCAAAATAACATTACCCTCCTTATCCGGAGCACTAGCATATAAAAATCTACCTCCGCCATAAGTTGTTTTTTTGTTCGACAAATCGCCAAAAACAATGAAAAATTCATCTATAGTTCCGCCCGCTTCTAATGTGAACTTCTTCCCCTTTATGGTGAAATGTAGCTCCCCGGGTGAATCCTCCAAATAATTGCGCCCGGTAATGTCTGTAATATCTAGTTTTTTACCATGAGTAGCCACAAATTTTGCTTTAATTCGCCAAGAAGAATCAATAGAGAAATAGTCAATTCCTTTAAAATTCCGAACATATTCTCCTTCTAAATCACGAAGCCTGAGCGCATATTTTTCCCCACGCTTAATGATAAACCAACGAAGCGATTTGTGCGCCAAAACAAGCGCTTTTTTATCTTGATAAATGATTTCATTATTTGCCGGTTGGCCCAATGAAAATACTTGATTGGCTTCATTTGATTTAAATGTTACAACTCCCTTATTCAAAATAATTGTACCCAAAAAAGAATCGGAATGCTCTGTAGGAAAAACAAAATCATTTTTGGGGTCTGCGCCTATGGTATTTTCACCTTCTTTTAACCAAAATAAGCCAGATAAATTAAGGTAACCATTTTCATGTTGTAAGCTATCAATACGTATTTTACGGTATGCCGTTATTTCCTTTTCGTGTTCGCTTCCTTGTGAAAAAGATACAAACGACATCAATAAAAAGAAAAAAATCAAGTTCCTCATTTAGCTTCGATGTAATTTTTAAAACTAAATAAGATCGATTGCCAGCCTGCTTTTTGGAGCTCGTGTGAATTTTCTGTTTCAGGCTCAAAAAGCTCTTTTACGTGGGTCTCATTTCCCTTGGACTCAAAGATGACGGACATTTTTCTATCGTCGCCTAAAAGAATTTCTAAATGCTGCCTCTCTTTTATTTGTTGAAATGTTCCCCAAAAATCAAACTCAGAGGAGCCATCTTTGGCCGCCATAAAATAGTGAAATTCCCCGCCTTCAATAAGATCATTGGTCGCTTTTGGGCAATGCCAATCTGGAGAAGCAAAATTCCAATGAATGATATGTTTAGGATTTGTAAAACAATCCCAAACTGTTTCTATTGAGGCCTGAATTAGTGTTTCTACTTTTATCATTATTTGCTCATTTGGGCATCTACGACCGCTATCGCTATCATATTAACAATTTCACGTGTGGACGAACCAAGTTGCAACACGTGCACTGGCTTTTTAAGTCCCAATAAAATAGGTCCTATTTTTTCAATCCCAGCTATTTCTTTGACCAAATTATAGGCGATATTAGAGGAGGAAAGATTTGGGAAAATTAAGACATTTGCCCCTTTTTCGGCCAATTCACTGAATGGGTGATTCTCTTTTAACAACTCCATGTTGAAGGGCAGGTGGGCTTGAATTTCACCGTCAACAATCATACTGGGATTTCTTTGTTTTAATAACTGGACTGCACTTTTCATCTTTTTGGCATCCTCGCCTTCGGCACTGCCAAAATTTGAATAGGTGATCAAAGCGATACGAGGTTTGATATTAAACTTTTCCACTTGCTTGGCCGACAACTCCGCGATCTCCACGATTTCCTCCGCACTTGGATTAAAATTCACCGTAGTATCCGCTAAAAATAAAGGGCCAAAACGAGTCATCAAAATATACATTCCTGACACTTTTTGAACACCGTCTTTTCTACCAATCGCCTGCAAAGCTGGCCGAACGGTATCTGGATAATTACGGCTCATTCCGCCAATCATCGCATCTGCATCACCGGTACTAACCATCATACTTCCAAAATAATTTCTTCGTCGAATAATTTTTTGTGCCTCCGCTTTGTTTAAACCTTGCCTTTGTCGGCGAATAAATAATAATTCACTGTAGCGATTTGCACGCTCTTTATCTTCATCCGCTACTGGTAAATAAGGATCAATGATTTCAACCCCTGGCAACTTAATTGAATTTTCATCTAAAATTTGTTGGATTACCTCCCGATTCCCCAATAAAATGGGCGTTGCAATTTTCTCCTGAAATACTTCTTGGGCCGCTTTTAAAACAGATAGGTTTTCGGCGTCCGCTAAAACAACTCTTTTTGGCTTGGTTTTGGCCTTGTTGATAATCACTTTCATCAACGTATTATCTAGGCCTAACCTCTTTGACAATTGAAGCTCGTAGGCTTCCCAGTTTTCAATGGGATGCTTGGCCACACCCGATTTCATTGCCGCCAAAGCCACCGCTGGGGCAACGGTAATTAATAGCCTCGGATCTACGGGTTTAGGAATTATGTACTCCCGGCCAAAAACAATGTTATCCTGTCCATACGCCAAATTAACAATATCTGGAACCGGCTTTTTCGCCAAATCAGCCAACGCATATACGGCGGCTAATTTCATTTCTTCGTTAATTACTTTGGATCGCACATCGAGTGCCCCTCTAAAAATATATGGAAAACCAAGTACGTTATTCACTTGGTTTGGATAATCGCTCCGACCTGTAGCAAAAATAATATCCTTGCGCGCATTCAATGCTTTGTCATAAGCAATCTCGGGTGTTGGATTTGCCATCGCAAAAACGATGCAATCTTTGGCCATCGGCTTAATCATTTCTTCTGAGAGAATATCTCCTTTTGAAAGGCCGACGAATACATCTGCGCCCACTAAAGCCTCTGTCAAAGTTGTTTCAGGCGAAAAATGATCATTGGCAAATTCAGCCTTCCTGCCGTCTAAATTTGTCCGAATCGGATGTATCAAACCCTTCGAATCAAACATTAAAATGTTTTGTTTTTGAGCTCCTAAAGAGCAATAAAGCCGAGTACAAGAAGTCGCTGAAGCGCCGGCGCCATTGATAATAATTTTTACTTTTGAAATATCTTTTTTAACAATCTCTAATGCGTTTAAAAGCGCCGCCGCACTAATAATCGCGGTACCATGCTGGTCATCATGCATGACCGGAATATCCAATTCGGCCTTTAATCGCTCCTCAATCTCAAAACATTCCGGAGCCGAAATATCCTCTAAATTAATCCCGCCAAAAGTGGGCTCTAAAATTTTGACCGTTCGAACAAACTCGTCCACATTTTTGGTGTTCAACTCAAGGTCAAACACGTCGATATCCGCATAGATTTTAAAAAGCAAACCCTTCCCCTCCATCACGGGTTTACTCGCTCCGGGTCCAATATCCCCAAGGCCTAACACCGCGGTCCCGTTGGAAATTACGGCGACCAAATTTCCTTTCGCCGTATACTTATAAATATCTTCTGGATTAGCCGCAATTTCTAAACAAGGGTCTGCGACACCGGGGGAATATGCTAAAGTCAAATCCTTTTGAGACGCCGTTTCTTTCGATGGAATTACCTCAATTTTGCCTGGCCTACCTTTCGCATGGTAATGAAGGGCTTCTTCTTTTAATGTGTTATTATCTGCCATATACGTTTATTGATGTAATTTTAGATTTGCTTAAATCTAGTGCAAGGTTACGAAATTATCGAGTGGAAGGAAAATTAATTGGCTATATTCGCTGAATAAAAATCCAATTTTTAACCCTTATAAATTAATTTGTATTTCACTATATGAACCCTTCATTTCATAAATTCAAGTCCATCATTACGCGTCCCATCCTATTGAAGTTTTTTTTATTTCAAAAACTTTCATCAGCTTTTTTTGCTGGTTTAAGCATCCATCATTTTGATGCTGATACTTGTGTTGTTCGCATCAAGCTTTCATGGTTTAATCAAAATCCTTTCCGCTCCATGTACTTTGCAGTAGAAGCTATGGCGGCCGAAATGTGTAGCGGGATGCTGGCCTTATCCCAAATATATCAAAGGTCCCCCAAAGTCAGCATGCTGGTGGAAGGGATGGAAGCCAAGTTTTTAAAAAAGGCAACTGGGGTCATATTATTTAGTTGTGATCAAGGAAAAGAAATTGAAATGGCGGTAGAAGAAGCGATCAAAACAGGGGAAAGCACTAAAATCACTTGTCTTTCTGTAGGTAAAAATTCGGAGGGAATCGTCGTTGCTGAATTCAATATGCATTGGACATTTAAGGCTAAAAATTAGATTTAAGCCTATTCAAAAATTTGCATGTAAATTAAGGTTCCTGCTGCCAATGTCATGATGATTAAGGCCGTAAATCCTAAAATATTGGCTGTCAATCCATTCACATTTTCGCCCATAATTTCCTTATTATTTGAGATATGCAAAATCATGCCTATCAAAACGGGTGCGGTCAAACCATATAAAATAGCTGTATAAATTAAGGCTTTCATAGGTGAAATTCCCACATAATTCAACGAGAGCCCTAAAAGCAGCGAGATGGCAATGATGGAATAAAAGCCTTTTGCCTGATGGAATTTTTTGTCTAGGCCTTGCTCCCAACCAAATGTCTCCGTAAAAATATAAGAAAGCGAACCGCTTAAAACAGGAATAGCGATTAGGCCCGTTCCTATTACGCCTACCGCAAAAAGCAGATAAGCAAGATTGCCGGCCAAGGGCTTTAGGGCCATGGCCGCTTGCTCAACGGTATCTATTTGATGAATGCCGCCTTGATATAAAACGGTTCCGGTCGTTAAAATAATAAAGTACATCACAAATCCCGAAACGGTCATCCCAAAATCAACGTCTTGATTCATTTCATCAATGATTTTTTTGTTGACCATCACGTGACGTTTTTTGTGTTTCATTTCTTCCACCTCGACTGACGCCTGCCAAAAAAATAGATAAGGAGAAATGGTTGTGCCTAAAATCCCGACAATAATGGCAATAAAATCTTTGTCCCATTTTATGGTTGGAATGAAGGTAGATTTCGCAATCTCGACAAGATCTTGTTCATACAAAAAGGGGACAATAAAATAGACCAAAATAACAATGCACAGATATTTTAAAATAGATGCTATTTGGGTGTAGGGCAAATAAATGATTAATCCCAAAAGCAAAATGGTGAAAAATACGCTGAAAAAAGTAGCGTCAATAGAAGGAAAAAGTAAGTTCCCAACGGCACCCATCCCGGCGATGTCGGCCCCAATATTCATGACGATGGCGGGGAAGCTAAAAATTAGCATCAGGTACAATATGGGCCTCGGATAATGCGATTTAAGCGCGCCTGTTAATCCTTGGTTTGTAACCAAACCTATTCGGGCACACATTTTTTGAATCGCGGCCATTAATGGAAATGCGACAATGGAAGTCCAAAGGGTAGACAGTCCAAAAGCTGCTCCAGCCTGTGAATAAGTCGCAATGCCTGAAGGGTCATCGTCGCTAGCACCGGTGACTAAACCAGGTCCTATTATTTTCCAATACCGTAGGATTTTTGATGTAATCGATGCCATTCATTTCAATCTATATTTTACAAGGTACAAAATTCTATTCCCTTGGCTTCCTAGATAAAATGAACATGATCAAAATCAGAAAATCATTCTGCGGCGTGAAGCGATTAATCAATTTGATTTTCTCTAAATCCTAGACCAGAAGTATGGCCATTAGCTACAGCAATTGCGACTACAGTATTTGTCTGTTCAGTCACTTTTTACCGCATTTATTATGTTGCACTACTTGCACATATCTCTTATTATTTTCAAATGATGTTCTGTGTGCACCTCTATAAAAACAAATGTTTCACGAACATTTACCTGCCCAAAAAAGGGGTGGACAAAAAAGTGATTGGGAGCACAGTTCTCTAATAAACCTATGTTTTTGTGGGCTAGTTCAACGCTGGAAATTAAACTCGATTCCGTGATTTCTTCCGTAGGTAAAATGCCTTTAGGGGCGCGCACTTTACCCCTAGGTATTTTCTTGGTGAAAAATACAAAGGATTTGCGCCAATTAAATTTAGGCTTATATTCCGCTGGATTCGAACTCAGTAAAGCCGTAATAACTTGATTCATTACTCGTAAAGAATGGTCTATTTGCCAACCAATGTTGGCATTTGAAATAGCCAAATTTTGCCTATCGGATTGAGGGATATATGTTGACAATTCCGCCAACTGTTTTACAATTTTTTCCATTATTTATAAATATTCCCATAAATTTAAGCAAATTAAGAATGTTGCACAACGCAATTTTACTATTTAGATTTTACTTAAATTTTATCGGGTGGTTTATTTTTTAAAATTTTGGGTTAAGCTAGCACTAAGGATATTTTGCCCCCAGGTAAACATCGCAAATCCTCATTATTTAAATTCCAAAGGTCCTCTTTTAATTGTGGCCAACCACCCTAATTCATTTTTAGATGCTGTTATTATAGGTGCATTTTATCAAAGAAAAATACATTTTTTAGCCCGAGGAGATGTTTTCCAAAATCCCATATTTGGATATTTACTTCGATCCATTGGCATGATTCCTGTATTTAGAGCAAGAGAAGGAAAGGAACATTTGCACAGAAATAGCCACACATTTCAAGAGTCCGTTGATATCATGAAAGGCAGCGGTGCTATTTTAATCTTCATTGAAGGCATCTGTTTAAACACACATGAAATTCAACCCTTTAAAAAAGGCGCCTCTAGAATTTTAGAAACGCTCCACGCCATTGACGTTTTTCCCAAAGTTCATGTCATCGGAATGGCCTATAATTCATTTAGAGGAATCGGCAAAAGTGTGAATATTGACATCACTGAAATCGGGTCTATAAAACCGATTATTGAATCTAGCGACCGTCTCATTTTCAATGCGCTTGCCATGGAAGAAATGTCGAAAAACATACACCTGCCTTTAGAAAAAACACTTGTTTCGCATGGATTTACCTATTATTTCCATCTTCCCTATTATCGAATAATCGAATATTGCGTTGACCTGAAATTCAAGCATACCGTGTTTTTTGATTCGGTACTTTTTGCCGCATTATTATTTACCTACCCGATCTACTTGGCTCTATGGATTAGCCTATTGGGTACGATGGGAATCCCGATGTTCCTAGCCACCATACTTGTATTTTTGATGCCAATATTGGGCCAAAAAAGCATAAAATTAGCTTAATTTATCTGCGATAAGGCGATCATTGGATAAGCGAGGAACCTTGTTTTGTCCGCCTAATTTCCCCTCCGATTTCATGTAATTAATAAACGCATTTTTCTTCAATGGGGTTAAAACGAGGGGCTGAAGAATGCCGCCAACAATCAAGTCTTTGTAGTATATATTTTGTTGCTGCATGGATTGTTCCAAGGCATCTTTAAACATAGAAATGTTTTTCGGTTTCTTTGAAAACTCAACAAGCCACTCATGATAAGGAAGTTCACCTGGGGCAGGATTAATTTGAGGGGCTAATGTAAACTCGACAATATTAGCCTCCGGACATACCATCAAAGCTGCTTTCATCGCCCTCTCTACTTCTTCCGAAATAACGTGTTCGCCAAAAGCAGAAATAAAATGTTTAATCCTGCCTGTGACAATAATTCGATACGGATTTAGGGATACAAATTTAACCGTATCGCCGATGGAATAGGCCCAAAGACCAGCATTCGTAGTTAATAAAAGGGCATAATTTACGCCTAGCTCCACTTCCGCCAAACACAGTCTCTTCGGTTGTGCGGAAAAATAGGTGTCCGTAGGCACAAATTCATAAAAAATTCCTCCGTCTACATTAAGCAATAAGCCCTCCTCACCGCTTGAATCCTGAAAAGCAATAAAACCCTCAGAAGCCGGATACGTTTCTAGCACATCCACTTCTCGGCCTATCGACGACATTAACTTTTGCCTGTAAGGTTCGAAGTTGACCCCTCCCGTGACAAACAACTGAAAATCAGGAAATAAATCACCGACTTTTTGACCCTTCAACTCTTCCAATCGATCAAAATACATCTGAACCCAAGGAGGTATACCCGAAATTAATCCCATCCGTTGAGTATAGGTTTCCTGAACTATCGCCGCCAATTTTTCCTCCCAATCTTCGATGCAATTCGTCTGATAAGTGGGCAATTGGTTTGCCCTTAAATAACTAGGAACATGGTGATTTACAATGCCAGATAATCGGCCCGTAGGAATCCCATTTTTAATATCCAAAGCGGGAGAGCCTGATAAAAAAATTAATTTTCGATCTAAAAAAGCCGCATTCCCACTGTAAAAAACATAGTGCAATAACGCGTCTCTCGCACCTTGAATATGAAAGGGCATGGACTCTTTTGAAATGGGAATGTATTTTACCCCAGAAGTGGTACCCGATGTTTTACCAAAGTATGCGGGCTTTCCTGGCCATAAAATATTTTCAGCCCCTTTGACCATCTCGTCGATATACGATTTCAAATCCTCATATTCGGCGATGGGGACGATGGTTTTAAACTCTAAATAATTTCTAATTTTGGCGAAGGTAAAAGCCTGCCCAAATATCGTATTTTCTGCTTTTTTTAAATGGTGCGAAAGCCAAAAATCTTGTCTCTCTAGCGCATTTTGATGACTTAAACGATGTTTTTTTACAACACGTTTGGCAAATGGTTTAGCAAAAAAAGAACGGAATCCCATCGCTCATTATTTAAAAATTCCTTTAGGATCTGGCATTTTTTCGGCCAATTGGCTGCCAAAATTCAAATCCATTTGCAATATATCTAAGGTCCTGCATTCGTGAAAATAGGACCATGCCAACTCATACTTTTCTTGATAAAAAGCCACTTGGCTCCTCTTCATCCAGGCATTTGCATTCTTTGGTTCATCTTTTAAAGACTGAGCCAGCTCCGCGTCCACTTCCGCCAATGTTCCACAATCCTTACCTTCTAAATAACAACTCAAAAGTACAATGGCATAGTCCACGCGCATGAGTGCCTGGGTTGGATCTGAAATTAAGCCTTTGGCCAATAATTGTTTCGCCAAAGGATAATCCTTTCGCTGAAATGAAATAACCCCTAAACCCCAAAAGGCATCTATGCTTGACGTATCCAATGCATTTACCAAGTTAAATCGATATGTAGCTGTGTCCAATTTAGCTGAAGCCACAAACTCCCAAGCACGCTCTGCAAAGAAATTGGCGGCTTCTTTTCTGGAAGCAAAACTTGCATCGCAACTGCTTATAAATTGGTCTAGCTCCAACTTATCTTTTTGTGGCAGCGCTTTATTTCCAAACAATACTTGGTATTTAACTGGTTTTTGAGCCCAAGTTAGGGTTGACACAAACATCAACAACGTGATTAATTTTACTATTTTCATATCACAAATCTATCGTTTCTTTTTATTTCCTGGTGCGGCTGTCTTATATTTTGAATTTCTTCCTGGTCGATTATTTCGATCTGGTCCTTTCGGTCCAGGTTTACCCGCAGTCTTTCCACTTGCCTTAGGCCCAGTTTTAACGCCCTGAGCCACCGCTCCGCTACGCGTTAATCCATTTTTTCCTAAACCTTTAAGTGCCGCTTTATTTCCATTAGCCCTAGCCTTAATCACCCACTTTTTATCATGAAAGGCTCCTTTAAAATCAGGATCCTCTCTTTTTCGCTGCTCGTCAACAGACCTCAGCATATCTTGGTGCTCTAAAAATGGTGTCTCTTCCACCTTTATTTCATCCGGCAATGCCGATATTTCTATTTTTTGTTGGATTATTTCTTCTATTTTATGCCAATGATACGTTTCCGCCAAAGTAATAAAAGTAATAGACTCGCCTACCTGTTCCGCACGCCCTGTTCTACCAATCCGATGCACATAATCTTCATAAATTAATGGTACATCAAAATTGATCACATGAGAAACCTTAGGAATATCAATCCCGCGTGACGCAACATCCGTCGTAACCAAAACCCGAATACTGCCTTCTCGAAATTGCTGCATCGCATTTATACGCGTGTTTTGACCTTTGTTGGAATGTATCACTCTAATTTGATCCACAGGAACGACTCTAAAACTTAAATATTTCTCGACTTGATTCACAATATCCTTGCTCCTACAAAATATCATAACTCTCTCAAATACAGGGTTTTGCAAGAAATGTGCAAGTGCATTTAATTTGGTTTGAACGTTTTGCGCCTCAAAAACATATTGTGTGACTTGGCTTGCTGGAGTAGCCTGGGGAGTAACTTCAATTTTATGCGGAAACTCTAAAAACTCATGGGAAAGGTTCTCAACTTTCTCCGGAAAAGTTGCCGAAAACAATCCATTTTGACGTTTTTTATACGGTATTTTCTCTAAAATTTGACGGATTTGAGGCATAAAACCCATGTCCATCATTTTGTCCGCCTCATCTAATATCAGGTACTTCAAATCTTTGGTACCAATGGCTTCTTTGCGGTATAATTCTAAAAAGCGACCGGGAGTTGAAACTAATATATCGACACCAGCTTCCAAGGTTTGAATCTGAGTTTTGGGACCTAAGCCTCCATAAAGAGCTAATATTCTTAAGTCGGTAAACTGCGCCAAACCCACCATCACTTCGTGGATTTGCATGACAAGTTCGCGGGTAGGGGCTAAAATAAGGGCCCTTGGTAAGCTCCCCTGCATGTATTTGCATCGCATTAAAATCGGCAAAGCATATGCCGCCGTCTTGCCTGTTCCCGTTTGAGCTATTCCTAACACATCATGGCCCTGCAATAATAAGGGAATTGCCTTCTCCTGAATGGGAGTTGGTAAAGAATACCCAACAACATCGCAAGCGCGTTGCAATTGTGGATTCAATCCCAAACGTAAAAATTCACTCATTAGAATTGGCTTTGTTTAATTTTGCAAAGGTAGGGAAAATAATATTCTTACCTTTGAAACAAATTTTTACCCTGTGGAATTAAAACCTATCTATCTGATTACAAGGTTGGGGATTTTAGTAAGCATTTCCATTCTAATAGGATCCATGTCATCTCTCTTTCTTTGGGGATTGGAACAAATCGCTTGGATTCGAAACGAAATACCATGGCTTTTATATGGCCTTCCATTAGTAGGCATTTTTTTCCATGTCATTAAAACATACAGCTTTCCTTTTTCCAATGCGAGTGCCAATGATTTAGTTACTCAAATAAATGAAGACAAATTAAGCATTAATCCCCAAGCTGGAATTTCGGGAATCTATGCCATTGTCAGTACTTGGTTAAGTCATTTGGTCGGCGCATCTGTAGGCCGAGAAGGAACCGCGGTTTTGTTCGGGGGAAATGTAGCCCAAATGGCTTTACAAAAATTGAACTGCTCTTCACAAGAAAAATCCATTTGGATTCGAGCCGGAATGGCCGCTGGATTTTCCTCCATATTTGGAACTCCCATGGCAGGTTGTTTTTTTGGACTCGAGATCGGAACCGTCGGAAAAATTCATTGGCCTTCTCTAATTGCTTGCATATCCACTTCCTTTTTTGCGAATTTCATCAGTTTACACGTGTGGGGCACAAAACATGTATTTTATCCCCTTGTTTTTTTACCTCCAATTTCAATGCTATTTTGGGCTAAATTGATCAGTATTGGCCTATTTTTAGGTATAATAGGCCTAATTTATAAGCGATTAGAATCGAATATTTCAAAGCTGCTCGCCCAATTGCCCGGACAAACGATTCTCAAAGGACTCATTTCGGGATTAATTCTCTTCGTCTTATTTCAAATTCCTTTTTTTAAATCCGGTATTGGTTTGGGATCAGAATATTTATTGGAACCATTTCAAGAAACATATTCCCATATAGAATTTGCCGGATCCAAATTAATAGCAACGACCCTAAGTCTTGCCTTAGGTTTTAAAGGGGGGGAAGCGACTCCTTTATTTTTAATTGGGTCACATGCAACTTCATCACTTTCCGAATGGATCCAATTGCCCCATGCGTTTTTAGCTGCCATAGGATTTGTATGTTTATACTGTGGCTTAACGAAAACCCGAATCACGGGATTGTGCTTAGGCATTGAACTTTTTGGCCCATCTGCTTGGGCATGTTATTTAATCGTAACTTGCCTCGTCATGTACATATCAGGAAATACGGGTTTATTTAAATCTCAAATGGTTGCCAAATGGATCCCAAAAACACCCTATCAATAATGTATAAAAATATTGAAAAGCATTACGAATCCTTTAAGGAGACTAGAATTAAAGAAAGGGTTTTCTCCTATGACCTGTGGTTACAATTGATCGATGAATGGAAGAAAAGTCCCTCGTTAGACGTTTCGGAAATAGGTCAAACATATGAAGGAAAACCCATACACCAAGTAAAATTTGGCGTAGGACCTATCCATATTTGTGCATGGTCGCAAATGCATGGCGATGAAGCAACGGCTACGATGGCATTAGCCGATATTTTTCTTTTTTTATCCTTGAAGGGGGATACGTTTGATGAATTAAGGGAAAAATTGCATCAAAAGATTACCTTATTTGTTATTCCAAGATTAAACGCTGACGGGGCCGAAAGGTGGACAAGAGAAACTGCATTGGGCATAGACATGAACCGAGATGCAAGCAAATTAAACTCTCCTGAGGCGACAATTTTAAACGATTGGGCGCATCAAATAAAACCATTGTTCTCCTTCAATTTACATGATCAGCATCGATTATATTCCGTTGGAAATACCCCACACCAAACTCACATCGCATTGCTTGCGACGACAGGGGATGAGACGGGAACATGGACAGATTCTCGCTTGCGAGCAGGAAAATTGGCCAACAGGCTAACCCAAATTGTCCAAGAAATTTATCCTAATAAAGTTGCCAAATGGACTGATGAATATAACCCCAGGGCTTTTGGTGATTATTTTCAAGGCCAAAACTTTGGCTTAATTTTATTAGAATCTGGAGGCGCTGGCTGGGATTTAGAAAAACAATCCTTACGAAAAACAAATGCTTGTTTATTATTAGATGCATTCTATGCCATAGCCAACGATGAGTGGAAAACTGAGGAGATTTCAACCTACCAATCTTTACTAACGAATGAAAGAAATATCTTTGACATAAAGCTATTAAATGCTCCTATTGATAATAAAGAAAAATCTGTAAGGGCTGATATAGGACTCAACATCTGCGAAGAATATATCAATGGTCAAATTACCTTTACCTGGACATTAGAGGAAATTGGAGACCTTAGCATTTACACAGGATTAACTGAAATTGACGCAAGTGATTATCAATTAGGCGACCTTCAATACCTTGAAAAAGGAAAAAATTATACTTCCTTACTTATGACCATTAACCATCAAACGGCTTTCGATTTAACACATTACACAAATAAAATAAATAAATAACGATGACATCATTACCCGTAATTATTATAGGCGTAAATCCATTTGCCATAGAAGTGGCTCACACATTACAAATCAACAACGTAGTCATTTACGGATTCTTAGACGATGATCCCAAAAAGCAAGGAACCGAAATAGGCGAAATACCTGTGTTAGGAAACACAGAAGAAAACACCTATTGGGATTTAATTGGCAAAACCTGTGGTGTATTTGTTGCCCTAGAAAATCCCCTTGAAAGAAAAAAAATGATTGAAACCATCGAAGAAGACAGAAAGACAAAACCGATAAACGCTATTCATCCCAATGCATTAATCGCCAATGTAAAGAGTTTGTCTTATGGAATTTACATCGGCGCAGGTTCCATCATTTCCCCAGAAACTAAAATAGCAGACAATGTAATCATTGGTCCGGGGGTAACGCTAGAGACCGGCGTAATCATTGAAGAATTCTCTCAAATTGGCGCAGGATCAACGGTAGGAAAAGGGGCTAAAATTGACAAAAATGTATTTATTGGCATCGGTTCTACTGTCGTAGGAAGTTTGACCATAGGCAAAGGGTCAACCGTAGGAGCTGGGAGCGTAGTGATAGAAAATATACCTGCTGGCAAACGAGTATTCGGAAATCCAGCTAAAATACTATAAGAATTACAACTTTTCTATATTATGTGGCTCAACAATACTTAGGAAATGAAACCTTAGGTATAGTTGGGCCACAATGATTACATCATCTCCGCAATAAGCTGCTATTCGCTCTAAACCATTTTCCTTATAAAAAACGTGGTTTACTCGGTCCCCAGAAAGATCCATTTTTGCGCCTTCTATCCCCATTAATTCAGCCAATAGCTCTAATGAGCTATACGATCTTCGATCCCCAAACTTCCACATTTCCATTGTGTCTTGGTGTATAATCTCCCATGGTTTTTTACCTTGTAATTGCAATGATTTTGGGATTTCCAACCCATTCGCTAGCATTCTCCTGCACAAATAGGGGAAGTCAAATTCCTTTCCATTGTGAGCCACCAGCGTAAGCTCCCTAGATTTATATGTTTTATTGATGAAAGCAATGAACTCTTGCAGCAACACTTTTTCATCTGCATTGGCAATGGTCTTAACCTTCAACGAAAGCTCGCCCTGTTTATTGACAAACAAAAATCCCATCCCCACCACAATGATTTTACCAAACTCAGCATATAAAGCAGCCCGTTCAAAATACATTTCCTCCAAAGAGATATTGGCCGGATTGACTAAATTCTTCGCTTTTTTTACCCAGAATTCTTTCATTTTATCAGAAATTGAGGAAAAATTCTCGGATCCGCTTACTGTTTCGATATCAATGAATAATGTATTCTTAAAGTTTTTTATGGTCTCCATTTTTGTTTCACGTGGAACTAGTTCATTAATTTATATAGATATCGTTTCACGTGGAACGCGAATGATTTCAAATCCAAATAGGTTACTAAGGTGCCCTAAAACTGCTTCTTTTACCTCTATTTCATTGACGTCAACGCCTAATTCATGGCTTAATGAGGTTACTCCTTTTTCGGAAATTCCGCAGGGCACAATGTGTGAAAAGTAAGATAAGTCGGTGTTTACATTAAATGCAAAGCCGTGCATGCTAATCCAGCGGGATGCTTTTACGCCAAAAGCACAAATTTTTCTTGCTTGGCCAGATTCGTGATTGACCCAAACGCCGGTTAGTCCATTAATTCTTCCCGCAGTCAAGCCGTAATCTTGACAGGTAAAAATGATAGCTTCTTCGAGCATTCTTAGGTAAAGATGAATGTCGGTATAAAAATTCTCTAGGTCAAAAATGGGATAGCCAACAAGTTGGCCTGGCCCGTGGTAGGTGATGTCGCCTCCTCGATTTGTTTTAAAAAACGTCGCATTGATGGTATGCAAAAACTCTTCGCGCATCAAAAGATGTGAAGCGTCGCCGCTCTTTCCTAAGGTATATACATGGGGGTGTTGACAGAACAAAAGGTAGTTGGGCGTTATGCTTATTTCGCTTTGGATGCGATCCCGATTGGCCAATTTAATTTCAGATATCTCAGTCATGAGTCTTTCTTGCATATCCCAAGCTTCTTGGTACGGGACAAGATTTAAATCAACAACTTGGACTTTTTTATTCTGTTGGTACATATGGGGCTCGACGCGTCTAATCATAAAAACAAAGCTCGTACTTTGGCCAAAACAAATATACGAGAATGGCGAAACATTTAAAGCAGGGCCAACAGGCGGAGCGCCTAGCGGCCCGATATTTAACGGACATGGGCTATTTAATTATTGAGAAAAATTATAGATCCGGCAGGGCAGAAGTTGATATCATAGGACAGCTGGGCAAGTTCTTGGTTTTTTTCGAAGTTAAATCCTTACAAAAAACATTTCACGGAAATCCCGAGGACAGCATAGGTAAACGTAAAAAACACATGTTATTTCAAGCGGCAGACACCTATCAAATGGATAATAATTGGCACCAAGAGATCCGTTTTGACGCGATTTCGGTTAATTTTTACCCGCAAGCCATCAAAATTGAGCATTTCGAAGATGCTTTTTCGTAAATTCGTTGTTTGAAAAATAAATATGATTGCATTCTTAACGGAAGACATAACATTTGAGTTGAAAGAAAAGCTGAAACATAAGGCTTGGCTAAAAGGTACTGCCAAAGCCGAGGGCTTTAAAATAGGAGAACTGAATTATATTTTTTGTTCCGATGCCTATTTATTGGACATCAATCAAAAATATTTGGGCCACGATACCTTAACCGATATTGTCACATTTGACAATTCCGAGGAGCCCGAAATGATTGAGGGAGATGTATTTATTTCCATTGACAGGGTTCGTGAAAATGCATTAAAATTTGACACGGCCGAATCAGAATTAAAGAGAGTTATGGTACATGGATTATTGCACCTTGCTGGCTATAAAGACAAGGACAAAGCCCAAAAAGAATTGATGACCATTAAGGAAAACGAACACCTTAAAACATATTAATACCCTAGGTGTTTCACGTGAAACACCCAATTAAATTTGCATGCAATATACATATGACGTCATAGTAGTAGGAGCGGGACACGCAGGTTGTGAAGCGGCACATGCAGCAGCACAAATGGGTTCGCGCGTTTTGCTCATTACCATGAACATGCAAACCATTGCACAAATGTCCTGCAACCCTGCTATGGGCGGGGTGGCTAAAGGGCAGATTGTGAGAGAAATCGATGCATTGGGAGGAATGTCAGGAATCATCTCCGACAAAACCATGATACAATTTCGAATGCTGAATAGATCAAAGGGTCCGGCTATGTGGTCGCCTAGGTGTCAATCCGACAGAATGAGGTTTGCGGAGGAATGGCGTTGGGCGTTGGAAGAAAATAAGAATGTTGATTTTTGGCAAGACTCGGTCCAACAAATCATCCTAGAAAATGACGAAGTAAAAGGAGTAAAGACGCGCATGGGCATGAGCTATTTTGCGCCAAGTGTCGTGTTAACGAATGGGACTTTTTTGAATGGTTTGATTCACATAGGTGAGAAGAATTTTGGAGGAGGGAGAATGGCGGAGCCGATGGCGATGGGGCTTACGGAACAATTGCTTGAGTTGGGTTTTGAATCGGGGAGAATGAAGACTGGCACACCGCCTAGAGTAGACGGAAGGAGCTTAGATTATGCTGCCATGGAAGAGCAAAAGGGAGACGAAAACCCAAGCTCGTTTTCATATTTAAGCGAGACCCATATAAAGGAACAGCGCTCTTGTTGGATCACGCATACCAACTTAAAAGTTCACGAAGCATTAAGAAAAGGCTTTGATAAATCGCCGATGTTTGCAGGAAGAATAAAAGGATTGGGGCCGCGTTATTGCCCATCCGTAGAAGATAAAATAAATCGCTTTGCGGATAAAGACAGCCATCAAATCTTTGTGGAACCAGAAGGCTGGAGAACCGTAGAAATCTATGTCAATGGCTTTTCGACATCGTTACCAGAAGAAATACAATTTGAAGCGATTCGATTAATTCCTGGATTTGAAAAAGCCAAAATGTTTAGGCCAGGGTATGCGATTGAGTATGACTATTTTCCGCCGACCCAATTAAAGTCGACGCTTGAAACAAAAAGAATAAGTGGTCTGTTTTTTGCAGGTCAAATTAATGGGACAACGGGATACGAAGAAGCGGCTTGCCAAGGATTAATGGCGGGAATTAATGCACACCAAAAAACACATCATTTAGATCCCTTTACTTTGTCGAGATCAGATGCCTACATTGGAGTTTTGATTGACGATTTGATCAATAAAGGAACAGATGAGCCCTACCGTATGTTTACGTCACGGGCCGAGTTTAGAACCTTGCTTAGACAAGACAATGCGGATGAGCGATTGACCGACAAAGGATTTAAACTGGGTCTAGCTAAACAAAAAAGAATGGATCGTTTCGTTCAGAAAAAATCGAATGTGGCTGCTCTCATGAATGAAATCAAAACGATTAAAATTCGACCGGAAAATATCAATGATTGGCTTGAAAATAATCAAAGTTCGCCTATCCGAGAAGGAACGCCATTGGTCAATTTATTAAGGCGTTCTGATTTAAGTTTTGAGGCATTGCTGACCAACGAGCATTTCAAGGAAATTAAAAACGGCTATACCAATGAGGAATTAGAGCAGGTTGAAATCATTGTAAAATACGAGAGCTATATAGAGAAGGAAAGGCTGATGGTTGACAAAATGAAAACCATGGAAGACTTAAGTATTCCCGCAAACTTTGATTATGATAAAATCAAAACTTTGTCTACAGAATCAAGAATAAAACTAAAAGCCATTAGGCCTGAAACCATAGGTCAGGCGAGTCGGATTTCCGGGGTTTCGGCTTCCGATGTTTCTATTTTACTTTTGTTTATGGGTCGATAATGATGGAAAAACTAAGCTCATGTCCTGCCTGCGGAGAAACAAAAATATTGCCCTTTTTAACGGCAAAAGATTATACCGTCTCCAAAGAAAATTTCGAGATTACGCGTTGCCAGGCCTGCGAATTGTTGTTTACAAATCCTAGGCCAACCGCCTCCGCGGCGGGTCCTTATTATAAGTCGGACAATTACATTTCACATAGCGATACCCAAGAGGGAATCATCAATAAGCTCTACCACTTGGTTCGAAATTTTACCTTAAAACAAAAAACGCAGTGGATCGAAAAAGAGAAAACAGGCAATCTTGAACTGTTAGATATTGGTTGTGGAAATGGTTACTTTCTTCATGCATGTCAAAAAGCCGGATGGAAAATTAGCGGAATGGAGTTGGACCCCGTAACCGCTGCGAGAGCCGAGTCCATGCTGGGCATCGATATTTATCCTTCGATCAAAGAGATTCCTAAAGAAGAAAATTTTAGATTGATTTCTCTTTGGCATGTATTGGAACACGTGTATGAGCTTGAGGAATATTTCGCCTTTTTCAAATCTAGAATCGCAAAAGAGGGGGTCTTAATTTTGGCCTTGCCTAATTCAAAAAGTTTTGATGCGCAACATTTTAAAGAGCATTGGGCGGCCTATGATGTGCCTAGACATATCTATCATTTCGACCCAAACACAATAGAGTCTTTGGCTAAAAAACATGGCTTCAAATTAAAATCGACAAGAGGCCAGATTTTTGACAGTTTTTATATCTCATTACTCAGTCACGAATATAAAACGGGCAAGAAGAAATTGATCAGCTCATTTATGGTCGGCTTATGGTCCAACCTAAGCGCCTATTTTGGCAAGGGAAATTATTCAAGTAATTTATATATTTTTGAGCATGTCTGATCTTCGAAGCAAACAGGTTGTTCTCCTTTTCTTTTTATTCACCACGGCTTTATTAATGATTCAAAGCTGTGCTCAAATGGCAAGCCCTCCGGGTGGAAAAAAAGATACACTTGCTCCGAAGTTGGTCACCTCCGTTCCGCTTAATAAAAGTAAAAATTACAAAGGGAAAAAATTAGAACTAACATTTAATGAATATGTCAACGTTAGAAATCTAAATCAAGAATTACTGATTACCCCCAATATAGGTACGTACCAAACTCGCATTCGGCCCAATGGCTTGAGCATATTGTTGGATAGTACCCTGAAAGACCAAACAACATATACATTCAATTTTAGAAATGCAATCGAGGATATCTCAGAAAGAAATATTGGCAAAAATATCAAGCTCGTCTTTAGCACATCGAACACAATCGATTCATTAAGCATTACAGGGAAAATAAAGTTGGTCGACCTCAATAAGGCTTTTGAAAATGTTTTAGTGGGCTTATATCCATATAGTGACACCCTTCGAATCGATAAAGCAAAGCCTTATTATTTCACAAAAACCGACACCTCGGGTATTTACACCTTAGAGAATTTGGCACAAGGAAAATATTATATGGCTGCTTTTATCGATGGCAACAACAACCTTTTATATAACTCGAATAAAGAGCCGGTTGATTTTTTGACTGAGCCATTTTTTACCCTAAACAAAAATGAAACGAAGAATTTTTCTATCTCGCTGCAAAATCTAGATCCGTTAAAAATTACCAAAACAACAAGCACAGCCAAAACGGTTTTATATGAAATGAGCCGAGGAATTAAAGCCTTAGAATTAGAGAATAAAAAAGACTTAATCTATCAAATAGAAGGGGATAAAAACATACGCATTTATGTGAAAAACCAGGAGGCAAAAGATACGTTGTTCCTGAATGCCAACGTAACTGACTCGCTAAATAGAAAAATTAAAATACCCTTAAAAGTAAAATTCCGAGAACTAAATAAAAAAGAAAAGATCACTCGAACAACCTTACAGGTAAGTTATCTGCCGGCTCAGGGGAAATATGTTTCGCCAGAGGATTCGTTAGTCCTAGGCTTTCCTAAGCCTGTTGTTTCTTGGGATAGCAAACGCGTCCAATTTATAACTGAAGAAAACGAAACCATCACACTGCCCGATGAAGCGTACATGTGGAACAAATATTCCAACCAATTAACGATTAAACGATCATTTTTGCCGTATAGAGAAAAATTCCTGCTCAACCTAGAAAAGGGGGCCTTCGTTAGTGTAGAAAATGATTCTAGTGACGTTCAAAAACAAGCATTTCAATTCCAGGATTTAGAGGAGTACGGAAGCATTGAAGGTAGGGTTGGCGGGCTACCTAGTAACTACCTAGTACAACTTCTAAATGCCGCTAACATGCAAGTCTTATATGAGCAGAATACAAGCCAGAAATTCAATTTTCTACATGTTGAGCCAGGCACCTATGTGATTAGAGCCATCGAAGACACAAATAAAAATGGATATAAAGATATTGGCAATTTTATATTAAAAACAAAGCCAGAAAGCGTCTTTTATTTAGAGGGCAAAGTGAAATTAAAGGCCAATTTTCAAATAACTGATTTGTTGATAAGTACCCAAAACTAATGTGGATAAGTGCCCAAATTGTACACATGTTATCCACAAAGCTGAAGGCCAATTGTGTATAAATAAAATTTAGCCAAGTGCGTGTGGATAACTAATTACTTATCCACAACCAAATGAAAACTTATCCACTTAGCAATAATGGTATTGCGAAATATAAGTGTTTAATTATCTGCTAGTTGAAAAGCTATTTTAGACTTATCCACTTATCCACAGACATCAATAATGAAGAACAAAAAAGATGTATTTAAAATTTTATTTCTTTTAATTATACTATGTGGATAAAGTGTTTCTTTTTCTGTCTGATTTTTAACCAAGTCTTTGGTTCAAATAATCATTTGATTGTTCAAGATTCTACTTCCAATCAAAAGTTTAAATCTGAATTCAAATCCATTCAATTAATTAAAAATGAAAAAAAGCGAAACAAGCTATTAGATGAATTTGTAAGTAATCACGTAATTAGTGGTGATTTATTTACAAATTATGCCTATAATTTATTTAATGAAGACAATTTAGCATCATTATGGCTTGATCAATGTGGAAAGAATGTGGATAACTTATTGAAAACGGGAGATTTATCTTTGGTGCAGCAATTTGCTTATGGATTATATGAACAACAAATACCCTTTTCAGAAATTGAGCGCCTATTCATTCAGAAAATCCAACAATTTCCCGATGATCCTAATTTAATCGAGTTGTTAGTGAGTACGTATATTTTTAATGGGGATTGGGAAAGGGCTTGGAATCAGCGAAGGGCTTTGGATATGCGATTTAAAAATGAGCAGGGTAAACGCTTGTTGGAATTTGCTTCCTATATTTTTCAAAGTCAGCAATGGTCTTTGGCCAGTAAGATATTTGATTACTTGATTAAAAGTTATCCCGGATCTAATCAAAAATCCCGTTGGCAACAAATGTCTATTGCCGCCCGAGAACAAGTTGTTTTGAGAAAAGAGAATCCGGAAATAGCCGAAGTAAAGAGTTTAATTAGTGCTTATCAGAAATTAAGAAGTGATCGAGGGGATAATGCCATCTCGATGAGTTCATACTGGCAAGAGGCGAAATTATATGCATACCAACTAAAGCAATTGGATTCTGCGGTTTTAGTATTAAACAAGGGAATTTTGTTGGCGCAAAATGATCTCGATTTGCAGGCCCAAATGAAATTGGAGTTGGGAGACATTTTAACGTATAAAGGTAAAAAGTATGATGCCTTAATTCAATATGCTCAAGTTGAAAAGCAAGTCAAAGATTCCCCTTTGGCCTACGAAGCAAAAATTAAATCGGCAAAATTGTATTTTTATACAGGCGATTTTGAATTAGCCAAAGAGCTTGCCGATATTTTAAAGCAGGGAACACAAAGAGAGATTGCCAACGATGCGCTAGAATTAAGCTTGTTGATTGAGGACAATACAGGGATAGATTCTTTGGAGGTGGGCTTGAAAAATTTTGCCAATATCCGATTTATGTATGATCAAAAAAGGTGGGAGGAAGGAGATTCTTTGTTGGCTCTTTTGACAAATCAGAATAAACAAGAAAGCTTGCAAGACGATATTTTATATCTTAGAGCAACCCGAGCGCGACAAAAGGGAGAGAATGCAATTGCCAAAGAAATGTATTGGGAAATTTTTAAAAAGTTTCCAGAGGATATTTATGGCGACGACGCGTTGTTTTATTATTTAACGTTGGTCGACACGGCCGATAGTGATCCATTTTTTTTATTTATCAAACAGTATCCAAGCAGTTTGCATCTAAGTGATGTGCGGGTGATGTTGAACAATGCAAAAAAATAATTTAATAGTACTATTTTGGTTCGGCGCAAACCATTAACTTTGATTCATAATCTATTTAAATATGTCAACAAGCCACAACATTACCCGGGTTTTCGATTTGTTAAAACCCCTTGAAACCCATCAAATTCCTGATTTATTTTGTCAAAAGCGAGATGGAGAATGGAGAAAGTACTCCAGTTCTGAAACGCTTGAAAATATTCAAACGATTGCCTTGGGCTTGTTGGAACTAGGTTTAAAACCTGGAGAAAAAGTAGCGATTATTTCGGGAAACAGGCCACATTGGAACTTTGTAGATTTTGCCACGCAAATTATAGGGGGAGTAACGGTGCCCATTTATCCGACAATCACGACCGAAGATTACGAATTTATTTTTGAAAACGCAGATGTAAAATTTGTGTTTGTTGAGGGCGAAGACTTGTACCTTAAAGCAAAAGAGGCCTCAAAGAAAATCAAAGGTGTCAAAGAAATTTTTACGTTTGATCCTGTGGAAGATGCGAAATCTTGGTCTATTGTGAAAGAAAAGGGGGAGGGAAAGGATGTTGCCGTTTTACAAAAGTTGATGGATGCGGTGAAGCCAGAAGATTTGTTGACTTTAATTTATACTTCTGGAACGACCGGGCGCCCCAAAGGGGTGATGTTGACGCATCATAATATTGTCAGTAACATAAAATCAACGGATCGCGGAAATTACTTTGGATTAATGGATGGCGACAGGACCCTGAGCTTCTTGCCATTATGCCATATTTATGAGCGTACGACGATATATGTTTATTTGTTTTATCGCGCGTCAACATACTATGCTGAGAGCATGGAAACCATTGCAGATAATATCAGGGAAGTTAAGCCTACCATGTTTACTTCGGTGCCAAGATTATTAGAAAAGATTTATGATAAAATCATGGCGAAGGGAAATGAGCTTACGGGTATCAAAAGAACCTTGTTTTTTGGAGCGATTGAGTTTGGCCTAAGCTATGACCCGATGAAAAAATTGGGATTAATCGATTCGCTTAAGCTTGCGCTTTACAGAAAATTGATTTTTAGCAAATGGAAAGAGGCTCTTGGTGGCCGAGTGAGATTAATCGCTTCTGGTTCTGCCGCTTTACAACCGCGTTTATCTCGGGTGTTTTGGGCAGCTGGAATCCCCATTTCGGAGGGATATGGTTTAACTGAAACATCGCCCATTATATCGATCTCTAAGGTAAATCCGCCCGATTTTCAGGTGGGTTGCGTGGGTTCTGTTTTAGATTGTGTGGAAGTGAGGATTGCCGAAGATGGGGAGATTTTAGCCAAAGGAGATTCGATCATGCCAGGATATTATAAAAATCCGGAGGCAACAGCCGAGGCGATTGACAAGGACGGTTGGTTCCATACAGGAGACATAGGCATTTTTGTGGATGGAAAATATTTAAAAATAACGGATCGCAAGAAAGAAATTTTCAAAACATCGGGCGGAAAATACGTGGCACCGCAATTGGTCGAAAATAAATTAAAGGAATCATCCTTTATCGAACAATGCATGGTGACGGGCGAAGGCCAAAAATTCCCATCGGCGTTGATTATTCCGGAATTTACCGCTTTGGGTGTTTGGTGTAAGCAACAAGAAATCAATGCAAATTCGCCGGAAGAAATGATTGTTAATAAAAAGGTCATTGCTAAATTGGAAGAAGAGGTATTGATGACGATGGCTTCGGTGGCCAAATATGAGCAAGTAAAGAAATTCGTTTTATTGCCTCGTTTGTTTACGATTTCAGATGGGGAAATTACGCCTACGTTGAAATTAAAGCGGAAGCAAATTTATGCGAAGCATGAGGCGGCCATTTTAGAATTATATAAATAGCATTCTTTGTGGGGCGACCCATTAAATAAATTTGATTGTGTCGCTCTGCTATTTTTTGTAATTTTGCCCCTTATATCGGGAGGGATACTATTTTTTTTGGCCTCCATTTAAAGTTTATTATATGTCTCAAAAACAAAAAATAGCGCTTGTTACTGGTATTACAGGTCAAGACGGCGCTTATTTAGCTGAATTATTATTGTCTAAAGGGTATGTGGTTCACGGGATAAAGCGGAGAAGCTCTTTGATTAATACAGCTCGAATCGATCATATTTACGAAGACCCTCATGTGGATTCGTCCAATTTTCACTTGCATTATGGTGATTTGAGTGATTCTACCAATATCATTCGTATTATTCAAGATGTGCAGCCCGATGAGATTTATAATTTGGGTGCGATGTCACATGTTAAAGTTTCTTTTGATGAGCCAGAATACACGGCTCAGGTAGACGGAATAGGAACACTTCGTATTTTAGAGGCCGTTCGTTTGTTGGGCCTAACAAAAAAGACAAAAATTTATCAGGCATCTACGTCTGAATTATATGGTTTGGTGCAGGAGGTTCCCCAGTCGGAAAAAACGCCGTTTTATCCGCGTTCTCCCTATGCTGTTGCGAAAATGTATGGCTATTGGATCACGGTTAATTACCGAGAGGCCTATGATATGTTTGCGGTGAATGGAATATTATTTAATCATGAGTCGCCGTTGCGTGGAGAGACTTTTGTGACGCGTAAAATTACGCGAGGGGTTTCTCAGATTGCGCTGGGCCAACAAGACAAAATTTACTTAGGTAATTTAGATGCGAAGCGGGATTGGGGTCATGCCAAAGATTACGTTGAGGCGATGTGGTTAATATTGCAGCAAGAGAAACCGGAGGATTTTGTTATTGCTACAGGCATTACGACTACGGTTCGCGATTTTATCAAAATGGCTTTTGCGGAAGTGGGCATAGAAGTTCAATTTAGTGGAGAAGGTGTGAATGAAATTGCGAAGGTTTCAAAATGCAATAACCCGTTGTACCAAGTGGCTATTGGCAAAGAAGTCGTAGCTGTTGACCCGCGCTATTTCCGCCCTACTGAAGTTGAATTATTGATCGGCGATCCAACAAAAGCGAAAACTCAATTAGGTTGGACCCTAAAATATGACCTACCAGCTTTAGTGAAAGACATGATGGCTTCGGACGTCAAATTATTTACGAAATAGAGATGAATCCATCCATTGCGATTATAGGTTTGGGCTACGTGGGCTTTCCGTTGGCAGTGGAGTTTGGAAAACAATATCCTACGCTGGGTTTTGATATCGATGCAACGCGTATTTCCGAATTGAATCGGGGATATGACCGTACGCAAGAGGTGAGTGATGCCCAATTAAAGGCTTCGGCTCATTTAAAATTTTCATCTGAATTAAATGATTTAGCGGTTTGCAATACATTCATTGTAACCGTTCCCACGCCCATCGACCATTTTAAAAAACCTGACCTAGGGCCTTTGTTAAAGGCCTCCGAGATGATAGGGAGTGTGTTGAAAAAGGGGGATGTGGTCATTTACGAATCAACGGTCTATCCCGGTTGTACCGAGGAAGACTGTGTTCCGGTGCTAGAGAAGCGTTCGGGATTAAAATTTAACGAAGATTTCTTTTGTGGCTATTCGCCGGAGCGGATTAATCCGGGCGACAAGGTAAATACATTAACAAAAATCAAAAAAGTTACTTCGGGATCTACGCCCGAAATTGCGGATTGGGTGGATCAGTTATACCAATCGATTATTGTCGCAGGAACCCATAAGGCATCTTCCATCAAAGTGGCTGAAGCGAGCAAGGCGATAGAAAACGCACAGCGCGATGTCAATATTTCCTTTGTGAATGAGTTGGCTTTAATATTTGATCGCATGGGCATCGATACATCTGAAGTTTTAGAGGCGGCGGGGACCAAGTGGAATTTTCTAAATTTTAAACCCGGGTTAGTGGGTGGACACTGCATAGGGGTGGATCCATATTATTTGCTTCATAAATCGGAAAGTTTGGGTTATTATCCGCAGGTTATATTGTCAGGACGAAGGGTAAATGACAACATGGGGCTTTTTGTGGCGAATAAATTGGTCAAATTATTAATTCAAAAAGGCAAAAAAATAGGGGGTGCGAAGACCTTGATGTTGGGCATTACCTTTAAAGAAAACTGTCCCGATATTCGGAATTCGCGGGTAGTTGATATATATCGCGAGTTGAGCGATTTTGGAATGGAAGTAGATGTTTATGATCCATGGGCCAATAAAGCCGAAGTGAAAAAAGAGCATGGCATTGATTTGGTTGCTGAATTGGGGACCAATTATGATGCGATTGTTTTGACGGTGGCACATCAGGAGTTTTTAAATTTGCCGTATACGAGCCTGAAGGCCGAAAACGGAATTATTTTTGACATTAAATCAGTATTGGACAGAACTTTGGTTGACGCAAGGTTATAAATTAAGAATCGATGGCTTGGTATGCGGTATATACAAAATCTCGGATGGAGAAAAAGGTTTCTTTGAGACTGGAAGAAGCAGGAATAGAGAGTTATTGCCCCGTAACCAAACGCAAAAAACAGTGGTCGGATCGCAAAAAGATTGTGGAGGAGGTATTATTTCGTTCCTATGTTTTTGTCAATATTGATTTGGTTACGCAGGGTGCCACAGTTAGAAAGACGTTTGGCGTGGTTAATTTTGTGTATTGGTTACACAAGCCTGCGGTGGTGCAGGATGCGGAAATATTAGCGATCCAACAATTTTTATCGGATCACATGGAGGTTTCTGTTATAGGAGATACTGCGGTGAAAGTAGGTGATTTCATCACGATTGACACAGGCCCACTGAAAGGTCAGACGGCTGAAGTGGTCGGATTAAAAAACAAGAACGAGGTTCGTTTACGTATTGATAGTTTGGGATTTGAATTGGTGGCTAATTTAAGTCATTGATAAATTTTATATATTTGATTTTTAATAAAAAGGATGTTTCAAAAAGCAAAAGGTAATGTGGTGATGATTGTGGGAGTTTTTGCGATCCTGTTTATTTTCAGTTTTTCAATTTTTGGCCAAAGAGCCACTGCGCCTATTTTCTCATTTGGCGGAGGTTTTTCATCTAGCAATTACACTCCTTTTTGGCTTAGGGCAAATCAATTTGGCGCTGTTCCTACGGAAGAGAATTATGTTCATGTGGGCGGTTCTACGTACATAGAATACCGAAAAGGGAAAAAGATGGATTGGGGTTTTGGGGCTTCGGGGCGGTTAAATTTGGGGGAAACGAAAGCAGATTTATTAGTCCAAGAGGCGTATTTGAAAGGTAAATGGGGCATATTTGAATTATCGGCTGGGAGGAAAAAATACATTCAAGGCTTGATGGACTCGACTTTAAGTTCGGGTTCTTTTGCATTTTCGGGCAATGCATTGCCCATGCCAAAGGTTGAAATCGTGGTGAATGAATATTGGCATCCTGATTTTTTAGGAGGCTATTTGGGCTTTAAGGGAAATTTTGTTCATGCGTTATTTGACAATAAACGATCCGATGTAGATCATATTTTTTTACATCAAAAATCGTTTTATGGCCGTTTAGGTAAGCCAAATTCCTTGTTTAAATTTTATGGGGGTTTTAATCACCAAGTTCAGTGGGGTGGAACGTTAAAATATGCGGACCCTACGAATCAAGCAAGCCGTAAAGGCAAGGTGGCCTCTAGTTTAAAAGATTATTTATATGTGATTACCGGGCAATCGATGGCTGCTGCGGGTGGTGACACAGCAAAATATGGTTATAATGATGCCTATAACAGATTAGGAAATCATTTAGGAACGGTGGATGTCGGAATGGAGATTGATGGAAAATTTGGCAAGGTATTTTTTTACCGACAAAGTATATATGAGGATGGTTCTTTGTTTTATGGCAACAACATTACCGACGGCCTACACGGCGTGGCATTTTCTACCAAAAGAAAACAAGGATTATTAAAACTCGTTTTTGAGTATTTTAATACGACTTCTCAAGGAGGCGCAGGCGGATCAGGGAATACCGTAGGCTTTTTGCGAGGCCAGGATAATTACTTAAACAATAGCGTTTATCGAGAAGGTTGGACTTATTTAGGCCGAGGATTGGGATCCCCATTAATGACGCTAGACGCAGAAACGGATTTGAATGCAGGCAAGGATATCTTTTATGATAACAATCGCATAGAAACGTTTTATGTAGGAGCCGAAGCCATGATTGGAGAAAATCGCCTCATGTTTAGGGGCAGCCTTAGCAATGCAATTGGCCGATATGGTTCGGAATACATACCTGTTAAAAAACAAATTGCCTTAGGACTTCAGTGGCAACGCCAAATTTTTGTCTTTGGACAAGACGCATTTTTATCTGCTAATATTGGCGCCGATATGGGTTCTTGGAAAAAAGATTTGGTAGGGGCCAACTTCACCCTATCGGTTCCTCTTCAATAACAAATTACCCAAAAAATAGGTAACTCACACCCACGGCTGTAATGATTCCCACAAGGTCTGCAAACAAACCCGCCCACAACGTATAGCGAATGTTTTTTACTTGGACCGAGCCGAAATAAAGCGCCACGACATACAAGATTGTCTCAGCGGATCCTTGAAATACACAAGCAAGTCTTCCCACAAACGAATCGGGCCCGAAGGTTTTCATCGTATCGATCATCATAGCGCGTGATCCACTTCCGCTGATGGGATGCAAAAGGGCTGTGGGCATCGCATCGGTAAAGCGATTGTCTAGGCTAGTTTGTGCAACAAGCCACTTCATTCCATCCACGACAAATCCGAGTGCGCCCGAATTGCGGAGGCAGGAGATGGCGACCAACATACCCACTAGGTAAGGAATGATTTTAACGGAGGTTTCGAATCCGCCTTTAGCTCCCTCGACAAAGGTTCCAAAAATGTCTATCTTTTTCCGAAAGGCAGCCGCGATAAATGAGAAGATGAGTAGAAATAAAATGCCGTTGCTAAAGACTTTGGATTGAATCTCGATCGACTCTTTTGGCAACTGGCTAAAGTACCATAATATCCCTCCCAAAAATAAAGTTAGGCCGGAGATCCAAGCAAAAAGCACGGGCTCAAAAAGCTTAATTTTTTGCTTGATGGAAACAACAATCAAACCCGTCATGGTGGTGGCATAGGTCGCCATCAAACAGGGAATAAACACATCAGAAGCATCCTGAGCACCATAAATGGCACGTTGCGCCATGATGCTCAAGGGGATTAAAACGGGTCCCGCGCTATGCAAAACCAAAAACATAATTTGGGCATTGGATGCCGTTTCTTTGACTGGATTTATTTCTTGAAGTCCCTGCATGGCCTTAAGCCCAAAGGGTGTCGCGGCATTATCGAGGCCTAATAAATTAGCCGAAAAATTCATGATCATTTGGCCATGGACTGGATGATCTTGTGGTATTTCAGGAAATAGTCGGGTGAAGAAGGGCTTAATGCGGCGGGCTAAAAAATGGATGGCTCCCGCCTTTTCACCTATTTGCAAAATACCCATAAAAAAAGTCATGACTCCGGCGAGGGGTAGGGCGATTTTCATCACAGCCATTTCGGCAGAATCAAACATGCCGTCGACCAGAATTTTGAAAATATCGGTGTTACCAAAAAATATAAATTGGATGATAGCTACGAAAAAAGCGACGCCAAAAAACAAAAACCAAATCCAATTTAAAGCCATGTGAAAAAGGGAATAATAAATTTTGGCTAAATTTAG
>JBIKRO010000082.1:0-11770 GCA_044349095.1 Aquirufa sp.
GGGAAATTCTACATTTTCTGATGAATCGATTGACAAACTTACCTGTATTTATTGTTTTTGTTTTGACCGTTTCGCATCAAGGTTGGGCCCAAAACTGTTCCTACGAAACGGCGATGCTGAAGCAAGGGTTAGTGGAAGTTAGCCAAGCGGTTCCAGGCGTAAGGGTCGAATTAAAATATGCGACGCAAGATAATTTTATGAAACGCGATGTGTATGGCTGTTTGCAGCATGGATATTTACAGAAGGAAGTGGTGGACATGCTGAAAAAAGCCCAAAAATCTTTAGAGGCCAACAAGCCCGGCTATCATTTATTGATTTATGACGCGGCCAGACCTTTATCGATCCAGTGGATTTTATGGAATACTTTGACTCAATATCCGCCTAATATCCGGAAAAACTATGTGGCTGATCCACGGGAACATTCCATTCATAATTATGGCAGCGCGATTGATTTAACTGTGGCGGATGAAAAGGGAAAGGCTTTAGATATGGGAACAACGTTTGATTTTTTTGGTGAATTAGCTTATCCTTCCAAAGAGCAGGAGCTTTTGGCAAATAATAAATTGTCAAAAAAAGTGTACGAAAATCGGTTGATTCTTAGAAATGCGATGAAGGCAGCGGGATTTATGCCGATTGAATATGAATGGTGGCATTTTAATGCGTTTTCACGCGCAGAGGCCAAAAGGCGATATCGAGTAGTTCAATAAATAGGGCTTTTTATCCTGATTGCTTGCCGTTTATCCAAAAATCAGTTTTTAGGCAAACCAAAATTCGTAACATTGCAGAAATATATTGAAAAAAATGAATATAAATAAGATTGCTCTGTTGTCTTTCTTTTTAGGCATTGTATCCTTTGTGGGTGAAGGTCAAACGGCGATTCAGGGAAATGCTAAAATTACCAAACTTACTTTGACGCAAGCGGTTGAGACGGCTTTGCAGCATAATCTGAATGTAAGGTCTTATGAAGTTAATTTACAGAATGCGGAGCTGACGTACCAGCAAGCGAAATATAATCAGTTACCTTCTATCAATGGAAATATGAATCAGGCTGCGAGTTTTGGTCGGTCCATCAATCCCTATACGAATGGCTATGATTCTCGAAACATCAATTATTATAATGTGGGCTTGAATGCCAGCGTATTGTTGTTTAATGGGGGCCAATTAAAAAACAGTATATCGCAAAGTGATTTTAATTTAAAGGCCACAAAGGAGGATTTGGTGTCCATTCGCGAAAATATTTCGTTGCAGGTGGCACTGTCGTATTTGTCTATTTTAAATGCGGAAGACCAATTAAGTATTGCGAAAACTCAAACGGATATTACAAAACTACAGATTGAGCGAACAGAGAAACTGGTTCGTGCGGGATCGTTAGCAAATTCGAGCTTATTGGATTTGAAGGCGCAGTTGGCCAACGAGGAATCCAATCTTGTCACGTTTCAAAGTAATTTGGATATTAATAAATTAACGCTGTTACAGTTATTAAATGATTCTAGTATTCAGCTATTTGAGCTGGAGCGCATTCAGGTTCCAGTGCCAAGTTCTAAGGCTTATGATGTCAGTATTTCCGATATATATACGAAAGCGTTGTCGGCCCAACCGTTAATTCGGGCTGCGGATTTTCGGGTTCAGGGGGCTGCCAAAAGTATAGAAGTCGCAAAGGCTTTTCGCTTACCTAGCATTTCCTTGAATGGGAGTTGGTCTGCCAATCAATCCAACGCCTTAAAGTCTGTTGAAGCATTGGGAACTCAAACCGTTAATTTAGGAAATGTGGCTATAGGGGGACAAAATTATCCAATCACTACGACTCAAATGAAATATGGGGAGGGAACGACAGTTGGCTATTTTGATCAGTTGAATAATACGCAAAACAAGGTGATTTCGTTGAATTTAAACATTCCTATTTTTGCCAAAAATTTTAATAAGACACGGGTTTCGCAGGCTAATTTACAGCGCATGAATTTGGAGATAGAGGCGGAACGTGCACGATTAACATTGCGTCAAAATATAGAGCAAGCATATGTAAATATGTTAAATGCGGCGAAGAGATATGAGGCGGGGAACGTACAAGTATTTGCGTTAGAAGAATCTTTTAGGGCTTCGGAAAGTCGCTTTAACGCAGGCACGATTGACTTTGTAAGTTACAATTTGCAGAAAACAAATTTGGACAAGGCGAAATTGAGTTTGATTCAGGCCAAATATGATTTTGTGTTTAGGACGAAGATTTTGGATTTTTACCAAGGAAAGAGTTTGACATTTTAACCAAAAGGTAAATAGGGTTTAGGTAATAGGTAACAGGTAATAGGTATTAGGTAATAAGTGCTAGGTAAAAAGTAACAGGTAATAGGTATTAGGTAAAAAGTAATAGGTTTAAAACATAAAATGGTAGGTAGGCGCGAAGCGACTATCTATGAATCAAAAAATTATGGCAACAAAGAATAGTAAAAAAACGTGGATTATCATCGCAGCGGCGGTCGCAGTAATTTTGGGAGGCTTAGGGTTGGCCAAGAAGATGGAATGGATCGGAAAGGTGGAGCCTACGGAGGTGGAATTAACCAAGGCGGCTAAAGCAACGATCATTGAAAAAGTTTCGGCTTCTGGAAAGATACAGCCTGAGGTAGAGGTGAAAGTTTCTCCTGATGTATCGGGGGAGATTGTGTCATTGAAAGTTGCCGAAGGCGATTCTGTGGTGGTAGGCCAAGAAATTTTGAAGATACGTCCGGATAACTATGTGAGTTTATTGGCTCGTGCGGAGGCGCAGGTCAATGCGATGAAGGCAAGTACGGAGCAAAGCAAGGCAGTATTAGCACAAAGTGAAGCAAGATTAAGTAAGTCAAAAATTGATTTTGACCGAAATGTAAAATTGCATAATGATAAGGTGATTTCGGATGCGGACTTTGATCAGTTCCAGTCGGCATACTTAGTGGCCAAGCAGGATTTAGAGGCGGCAAAGGCGAATGTGAAAGCGGCAAATTTTAATGTAAAGAGTTCGGAGGCGGCGTTAAAAGAGGCGCGGACTAATTTAACAAAGACGACGATTTATGCGCCACAGAGCGGCATCATTTCGAAGTTGAACGTGGAATTAGGCGAGCGTGTGGTGGGAACGTCGCAGATGGCGGGAACGGAGATGTTGCGGATTGCGAATTTGAATAACATGGAGGTTCGGGTTAATGTGAATGAGAATGATATCACGAGGGTAAGTTTGGGTGATACGGTGATGATTGACGTGGATGCATTTTCTTCCTCGGAGCGCAAGTTTAAGGGTTTGGTGTATGAGATAGCTAGTTCGGCGAATTCAACGGGGGCGGCATCTATGTCTACGGATGCGGTGACGGAGTTTGAGGTGAAGATTCGTATTTTACGTAGCTCGTATAGCGATTTAATTAAGGGCAAATTATCATATCCGTTAAAACCTGGGATGACGGCATCGGTTGAGATTTTGACGAATATAAAAGATCAAATATTAACGGTTCCGTTGTCAGCGGTTACTACCCGAGAGATTGGGGCTAAAACAGAAGAGGTAAAAGAGGATGCTATGGCCAAAAATGGTGCGACAGCTGTTACACAGGAGGACGCCAATACGGCTAAGCGCAGGAAGGAAAACACGAAAGAGGTTGTTTTTGTTATGGAGAAGGGCCAAGTGAAGCAAATACAAGTGAAGACAGGCATTTCGGATTTTGATAACATTGAGATTATTTCTGGCTTGAATGAAGGCCAAGAAATCATTTCTGGCCCGTATGCAACGGTTGCGAAGAAGTTGAAGGAAGGGGACAAAGTGAAGAAAAAGGAAATAAAGTCGGCGGATCGTAGCGCAGACAAGAAATAAATTGAAAAAAACGGGGGGCTATCTTGCATTTAAGGAATTAGCCCCCTATTTTTGCATTCCCGTTAAGGACAAACTCCTTCTTAGCTCAGTTGGTTAGAGCACATGACTGTTAATCATGGGGTCCCTGGTTCGAGCCCAGGAGAGGGAGCAAAACAATCTAAAGCATTATCGTAACACACGTTAATGCTTTTTTTTGTTACCAATTGTTACCTGAAAACACGTCATTAGGTCACATTTTTGGTCACACAAAATCAACTTCATTTTGTGCCTGTGTTAAATCAAACACAGATGAAAACATTATTTTGGATTTACAGGTCACGAGTTGACAAAATGGGTCAATCACCTATCATGTTGCGCTTAATCATAGCCAACGAAAGCAAGAACATCTCCACAGGGGTTAAGATTAATTCTCATGCGTGGGATGCACAGAAGCAAAGGATTAAAGGAAGTGATTTACAAGTAGCCAAGCTTAATCAGGAGCTAATACTATTAGAAAATCAACTACATGATTGTTATTATTCATTACTGAAGCAAATGGATCAAGTCAAAGTACGCTTTGTGATTGATCGCTATCAATCCTTGATATTAAAACCATCAGAGAAAACAATTCCTACCCTTCTTCAAATGTACGATTTGCATAACGAAGAAATGGCTCAGCTGGTAGGTAAAGTCTACACAAATGCTACCTTAATCAAATATCAAATGAGCAAGGACATCATGAAACAATTCATTGTTGACACAATGGGAAAACAAGACGTTGAACTTCATGATGTTACTGTTTCTTTTGTAAAAAAGCACGATTTGTACTTACGTAATGTACGAAATAACGCCACCAATTCTGTTACCAAGAGGCTGCAACACCTGAAAAAGGTTATTCGATATGCTAAGCAGTTAGGATTGGCAGACGTCAACCCTTTTGAGTTCATTAAGCTAAGTTTTCAGGCTTCATCTAGAGTGTTTCTAGAGAACAGAGAACTCGAGTTAATTAAATCCTTCCAGCCAACAAAAATTGTTCATCAGGAGGTCAAGGATGTGTTCCTTTTTCAATGTTACACAGGGATTGCGCATTGTGATTTAATGTTGTTGACAGAAAAAAATATTCAGGTGGATAATTTTGGGAAAAAGTGGTTAGTATTCAATCGTAAAAAGACCAAATCAGAAGTTCAAGTTCCACTATTACCAATTGCCATATCAATAATTGAAAAGTATAAGCAAAATCTTGATGGATTATTGTTACCTGTACAATGTAATCAAGCGATGAACAGGAGGCTCAAGGAACTAATGCGCGCGATAGGAATTAATAAGAATGTAAGTACCCATGTTGGACGTCATTCCTTTGCTAGCAGCGTTACACTTGCTAATGGAATTCCCTTAGAGATTGTTAGTAAGCTTTTAGGGCACTCGAATACAATTATTACCCAGGTCTATGCCAAGGTTTTACCTAAATCAGTTAGTGATGCTATGGAAAGATTATCAGAAATTTACTGAGTGTGAATACAGAGGGGTATGATCACCTCTCTGTTTATTTAATAATAAAAAAATAATTGAATTCGTTAGTTCAATATAATTATATAGCATTATTAGCTTGATTGTGATTAACTTTTCAAACTAGTGGCTAAATATATAAATGATTATCGCGCACAAGAAAATCAAAAGGCAGAATATTCCAAATTTTTCCAATATTTCTTCGTCACTATCAGCCTCTGGTAATTTTCTATTTTCATCGTCATTATTTGAATCAGGCAATTTTTTAGAGTCATTTTCTAGTTGTTCTAGATACTTTCCTAAATTACCATTTTCCACAATTTTGGGATCATATAATAAAAATGGAGAATTTTGTCTTCCTGCTATTTTCATCACTAATATACCATGAAGAGAAAAATCATACGCTAATGATTTATTTGCAAAATTTGTTATAATTCGTAGTCTCCCAGAACCCATAATTCTCCAAGATCCATCATAAGAATCACCATTCTTGGTTATAGTTATTTCTCCTGAACGCTCAAACTCATATTCAATCAAATCACTATCCCCATAAATAACCCAAACCTTATCTACGAGTGCTTCTTTTATCTCAACTCTTTGAGCAAACGCTTTAAGCCTTGGGATAATATTATTTAAAAAATTGCTATCCATTTTTTATATATCCTATTTCATTAATTCAGATAAAATCACCACTAAAAAGAACAAAACAAGAAATACAATTAGCCATCTCCTTTGTGCCAAATCATTTTGGTACAAGTTTGGTTTCCCTCCATAACTAAAAGGCAATGGAACAGGATGCCTTTGTATTATTTTCTTTTCCAATTTTTCTAAATATTTAACAATATTTCCATCTGGAATTAAATCTTTATCATAAATTAAAAAAGGAGCCTGATTGTTCCCCACTTTCTTTAAAAGTAAAATACCTTTTAAACTAAAATCAAATAATAAATTAATTGGCAGATCTATCCCACGCTTTATTAACAACCTGTTATTAGGGAGGATTTCCCAATGGCCAATTTTAGCATTGCCATTATGGGTCATAATAATACGATGATCACGAAGAAATTGATAGTCATGAACATTTTTTGTGTCATCATATATTTCCCATATTTTATCAACAAGAGCCTCTTCTAATTCAATATTTTGAGCAAATCTCCTCAATCTGGGAATTATATTGTTTACAAAATTGCTATCCATAATTCTGGAATTTGTATAATCTGATTAGCAAGTAGTTACAATTTTTCAAAATTTCCAAATTCATAAAAATTTCAATATGCCCCCCTTTAAAGACTACTCCTAATCAGACCCCACTAATTAAAACAATGGTTGGGACCAGTCCCCATGAAGCAACTTCATAAAATAATGGCCAGTAGTTAAAATTTAGTTTGTACCAAGCCAATCAGGCCAACCAATCCATTTATCTTTGTATTTTCTTTGTGGATTAGATGGAATATTTAATGGAATTTGTTTTGATTTAGAATGCTCAAACCATTCAATTTGATTTTTAAGTTTTAAGCTTCTAGCAAATTCTCTTGCCTCTTCAAAACTCAAGAATTCCCTATACTTATTAGCTACAAAATCTGTTCCAAGCCAATCAGGCCAACCAATCCATTCATTCTTATATGGCCATTGTGGATTTGAAGTTGGAATATTTAATGGAATTTGATTTATTTTACAATATTGATTCCATTCTTTTTGATTATTAAGCTTTAAACTTCTAGCAAATTTTCTTGCCTCTTCATAACTTAAGTAATTTCTATTCTTATTTGATCCAAGCCAATCAGACCAACTAATCCATCCTTTATTCTTGTAAATATTGTCAGGATTTGCAGGAATAAGGATTAGAGGATTAGCCTTATTCCATAATTTAAATTCTTTATTTGTACTTAATTTTAATTTATGTACTATTTCTCTAGCTTCTAAGAATGAAATAAAAACTTTTTTATTATGAGCAATATTATTTGTTCCCAGCCAATCAGCCCAATCTATCCAACCATTATTCTTGTAAGTACCATCAGGTCTATAAGGAATATTGTTAGGCCTTTTGTTAAAAACCCAATAATTTGTCCATTCTTTAACTGATTTTAAATTTAATTTTTGAACAAATAATCGCGCTTCTTCAAAACTTAAAAAATGCATATCTCTTCCATGAACTGTAAAAGTTCCTAGCCAATCTCCAAGACCTAGCCATTCTTCTTTGTATGTATTATCAGGACTACCAGGAATAAAATCTGGTTTTAATTCACTTTTGCAATAATTAAGCCATTCTTTTTGATTTTTAAAATTCAATCGTCTTACATATTGCCTTGCTTCTTCAAAACTTAAGTAATTTCTTTTCCTAAAGGATATAAAATTTGTTCCTAACCAATCACCCCAGCTTAGCCATTCCCCTTTATAAGTCCTGTGTGGATTGGATGGGATATCATTTGGAATTTGCTTTGATTTACAATATTCATTCCATTCTTTTTGACTTTTTAAGTTTAATCGTCTAACATATTCTCTTGCGTCTTCAAAACATAAGAATTCCCTATACTTATTAGGTATAAAATCTGTACCAAGCCAATCAGGAAAACCATTCCAACCTTTATTTTTGTAAGTCCTAATTACATTTGTGGGTATCGAATCTGGTTTATCTCCACTTTGGC
The DNA here is from genome assembly GCA_044349095.1 of Aquirufa sp. GTDB lineage: Bacteria > Bacteroidota > Bacteroidia > Cytophagales > Spirosomataceae > Aquirufa. Next base: position 7,954 of record JBIKRO010000082.1, read on the forward strand.
AATATTCAATCCATTCTTTCTGATTTTTAAAGTTTAAGCTTCTGGCAAATTCTCTTGCTTCTTCAAAAGCTTTATATTGCATTTTATTGCTAGAATAATTTTTTGTTCCTAGCCAATTGGCCCAATTAATCCATTCTTTATAGACTATGTAGGGGGTGTTAGGGATATCAAAGGGCTTATTTCCTGATTTGCAATAAATCTTCCATTCTTTTGAACTCTTAAAACCTAATTTTTTTACAAACTCATTGCTTTCATGATAAGGTCTAGTATGAACTTTGGCAACCTTTTTCCAAATTTTGGTAATTATATTATGGCTAAATAAAGAAAAGTCTAAATCAAGGGTTTTATTTACTGTACCTATAATTTCTAATTTACCACCTCTTCCTCTTTTTTCATTTCCTTCAATTAATTTTAACTCCTCAGCAATCGTTTCATCTTGTGTTGATAAACTAGAAACAATTCTTGCCACAGTTTTAAATCTGTTCGATTCAGTTAAATCTTCAAAGGTTTCTCCTTCTTTTAAAACGATTGGAATAATGATATACCCAAGTTCTTTTTTGTACCCAGTTAGCTTATCAGTGTACTGCCTTAAAGCTCTTCCAGAAGCTTGTACAATATCAACAACACTATTCTTTTGATCAGCAAAAAGAACACAATCTATAGCTGGAACATCAACACCTTCTGTAAGACATCTTGCATTTGTAATGATTGCATTTGGGCAATATTTAAAATCGTTAAGCAATTCTGAGCGTTGGCCTGCATTTAACTTACTTGATATTTGGAAGACAGTAGGGCTGTTAACTCCAGAATCAATTTTAGAATAAAGGTCTTTGAATTCTATTGATGCATTGATGCTTCTATGAAAACTTACTGTATGCCTTAAATCAAATTTATGAATAGCTTTTTTCAACGCTATTGCAGTAGTAAGCATTTGCGCCTCTGCTTCAAGATCAATCTTTTTATCGCTAAGAAATCTATTTTTATTTATTAATTCTTGTAATTCGCTATCATTAACGATCACTGTAATGATTTTGTAATCAGTAATTATTTTTTCATTGATAGCCTTTTTAAAAGTAAGCTGATAAAACCTTTTTCCATAAACAGTTTCATCATCCATGCTTAAAACATTGTCCTCTGCCCCTTTAACAACTCTTTCTGTGGCAGTCATAAACATTCTTTTGCTAATGTTTATGTGATCATCTTTAAGTAAAACTGAAAAAGACTTTTCTTTAGCACCAACAGTTTTGTGTGCTTCATCAAGAATTGCCAAATCAAACTTGAAGTTTATTCTTTTGCTTACACTAGCAAGTTTATCTGCGCTTTGGTAGGTGGTAAATATTATTTTGCCAAAAGGAGATTTTAATGCAAGGAATTTGGCGATTTCATGTTCACTTGTGGTAGTAGGAATTCCCAATGAATAGGTGTCAGAAACAAAATCATCATTAACCTTACCAGTGGATTCGTCGCTACAAATACACAACCAATCTGGAAGCGCATCTTTTTTACCAAGAACCATTTCTTTTGTCCAATCGTCTAAAGATTGTTTGATTAAAGCTAAACTAGGAACTGCAACTATTGTAGACTTAGAATTTAAAGCATCAGCGATCCAATAGGCAGCTAAACTTTTACCTGTACCACAAGGCATAATTAATTTACCCCTGCTATTGTTATCATTTAAATAGTGTTGAATGGATGCTTGAATCGCATCGTTTTGATGAGGACGTGGGGATCGTTTTGAGGGAATGATTATATCTTTAGCCAATCCATTTTGAACAATGAAATTCCACTCAACTTCTTGAATTTCAAGCCAAAAGTCTAATCCAATCTCTAAATATTTATCCCCTAACAAGTGCTTTTTCCTTACACCTCTTTCTCCAGTATGGAATAAAATTGCGTTAGAAATATTTTTACAGTAATTGTAAGATAAATTTGTGAACGTTGAGAGTTCTCTTACTGTAGGGGGCTCGTTGCTTGTTTTAAACTTGCATTGTATAGCCCAATATTCACCATTATTTGTTTCTGCAATAATATCAATACCCTCATCTGAATTTGTAAGATTGAGGTGCTTCTTAACCTCATGGGGAATATTGTTATCTCTAAGTAGCCAAACGTTTTTTAATATTGAAGCGTATCTATAATGGTTTTTAAGTACTTGATAGGTTAATATTTCAAACAAATGACCTTTTTCAAACTTTGTCAGGGTTAAAGTAGTATCATAAAATGATTTCCAACTTGTAGTTGAGGTAATTAAATTAATCATTATCAAGTTTTCTATAAAAATAGACTTCAGAAAAATGTATGTTGATCGTTCGATATATCAAGATACATAATGAACTCATTGCTAATTTATTAACAATAATTTTTATAAATACTACAGATAAAATAATAAATAATGTTTCCTCTAAAGATATATCTAAACAAGTAGTTGTTAAAAAAAGAGCATAGAATCCCCTAACCACCAGAAATGATTCATTCGACAAGCAACCTCTTGTTCTTTGTTAATTAACAACTTCAAATGTGTCGTACGTCAGCAAATATGCCTACACCTACATGGATTCTAAAACCTCTGTTATTTCAGAACACTAATTACCCTTGTGTCATGAATCCACCCACATTCTTATATGTTAACCATATTCACGTCTATTGGAGAAACATCATCCACTATGATTGCGCATTATTCCAGCGCTGTAGATTACTATCCAACTTCTAGACCTCTATTTTATCCACTGGACTTTAATAGGTCGAGATACACCTAAATGTACCAACGTTAACTTGAACCCACTTAAATTAATACCATTTTTCAGATAATACGATCTTCAGTAATTCAACATAAAAATAGTCAAGGGTATTAAAAAAAAAGAATAATTAATGTTATCAAATTGTTAAATAGATATCAGTTTCACTGTGAGCTAGGTTAGAGTTTTGCAGTGAGTATTTATTGAATTTTTGCTGATAAATGAGTAACTTAAATAAGTAAATAGGTCACATAAACAGGTCACATAAAGTTGTTGGTTGATGTGGTGATCAAGATGTAATAGTGAAAAGTGTTTGATTTGAGCACATGGAGCGATTCGAAGAATCGCAATTGTTAATCATGGGGTCCCTGGTTCGAGCCCAGGAGAGGGAGCAAAACTGGACAAGCCATCAGAAATGATGGCTTTTTCTTTGTCCGTCAGTGAGTTAGGGTTTTGCATCTTTTCTTATATTTACCATATGAAAAACATTCTATTTGTAACTGCGTTTTTACTCCTATGCTTCTATGTAAATGCTCAATCAGTCCAAGTCAAAGATTTATCAAATTCAGTTGGTAGTTGGGAGGGTAAATTAACCTACTTGGATTATGCTTCAGGCAAACCATACACAATGTCAGCCAATATCAAAATTAGTTTAACAACAGATTTCAGGGGCTATATTTTAGGGTATGAATATCCTAAAGAACCACATGCCAACTCAAAGGATACCACATTCATCAATGCAAACTATTTTGGTAAAGACAAAATTGTCGAATTCAAGAAAGAATCAAGTGGCGATTATAAAATGATTACTGAAATAGATGGAAATGATGGGAACGACAATAAGAAAGCTACTCTAAGACACACCTATCTATTAAAGTCCAATACCTATTCAATCATAAAGGATGTGAAATTTGAGGGTATAGATAAGTGGATAAAAAGAAATGAATATATACTAAACAGAGGGGAGCACTAAAAAAAAGCCTTGCATTTTTCAGGGCTTTTTCTTTGTCTATCTTGAGTTAGGGTTTTGTATCTTTTTTCAGGTTTTTTGTATTTTTGAAACGCAATTAAATCATATGGCA
>JBIKRO010000044.1:0-23699 GCA_044349095.1 Aquirufa sp.
GAAACTTGAATTAGTTCTTGTTCTAAATCTAGATCTGTCCCCTCGAGAAAGTTTATTTTATTGCTATGTTTGTAAAACCGGGTTATGCCTGCTTTTTCTAATTTTGTAAGTATGTTTTTGATGTCATAATCCCTAGTATACTGAAAGTAATGGCTTATAAAATCTTGATCAAAAAGTCCGCCAGCCTTTGTAAAAATATTTGAGAGCCCGATTGTTTTTATTACTTCGGTTGCAATGGCATATTCCTCTTCAAAAATTAACTCTGCTCTTTCAAGCGCTTTGAATGTAGAATTCCATTGTGGTTTATGGGGATTTTCCATTCCTGTAATTTCACTTGGAAGAGTATAAACCAAATAGTCAAATACATTTGCAACACTATAAAAAGAGTTCTTCCTCTTTCTAATGGAAACCTCAGAATTGTCATTTAGAAACGAAAATAAAGAGCGTTCATTTTGGCCATAACGTTGTAATGAATTCACGAGGACAGTTGCTGAAATCCAATCCAATGGATAAAGTGATTCTGATAATTTGTCCGTAATTAAACTGTTGTAACTTATTAAGTTTGACCCTTTAATTAGGTCTAATAATTGTTGGTAATTATGTTTGGAAGATGCTTCTATTTCGAATTCTTGCAATTTATTACTTGCAAAAAATAATAATTGCTCTACAGGTTCATTAAAAAGTAGATCGGTAAATCGTCCTTTTATTTTTTCCCATTCGAGTTTATCTTGTTCATTAAGTCCTTTGCCATAAGAAGTGAAGTTTTGGTGTAAGGTTAATATAAAATAGACATTTGTCTCATCATTATTTACCCATTCAGCAATTTTTTGCAATAAAAACAGTTCGTCAAGTTTATTGTTTTTAGCTGCATACTCTAAGAATTTACCAAACTCATCTACAAGTAAAACAAGTCCACTTTTCTTCTTTTGTGCAATAATTCGATGCTTTTCAAGTGAAATCAAAATCTCTTCATTGGTCGAATTTTCGTTTATCGAAAGTTCCCTAGTTAAGCTAGTGGAAAATGCATTATTATCGCCAATGATTTTGATGAATTCGAATGATTCTACGCCTCTAATTGTTTCAATTTGTGAAAAGAATAACTCCTTTTTATTTAAATTTCTTTCTAATGCCCATAGAAATGTAGACTTTCCCGTACCATAATTTCCAATTAAATTGAACGACTTTACCGAACTACCTTTATAGGAGAATATTCTTTCAAAAATTTCCTTAGAATTAGGCGTTACTATATACTCAAGCTTTTTATTACTATCTCGAATTATGTTAGTGGAGATGTTATTAGTTTTCATAAATCGTTTTTAATAATTCAAATTTTGAGCCAGTATATTTAATCTGAAGCTGTTTGATTCCTGCATCATCTTTAAATACAAATTCAGAATTTCCTTCACAAATTAGGGCAATCAAATTTTCTATCCCGTCTAATGATAAGCAAAGTATTGAGCCTAATTTTTTTCTGATTTCATCTAAGCTAACTGTAGTTTCTGATTCGAAATAGTCTAGTAAAAAATATTTAAACAAGTTAGCTGGGATTGATGAATGTGTTGATTTATTTATCCTATAAATTTGCTCGTTATTCCCATTTTTTCTTTGCGTATCTAATATTAAACCTAGTTGTAACAAAGGAGCATTGAAATCCTCTTCAATTGTCTTTAAATTTTTTTTGGGTGGTAGATATGTTTTGATAAAAACTTTTATATCTGCTCTAAGCGTGTTTTCTGCTACTGCTTTCTCTTTTTTCTTATCTATAGAATTTGAATGAAGTTTACGAGTTACGTATTGAATTATCGAAGTTTCCGAGAATTCATTAGTTACCTTATCAGAAAAATAGTCATAGAAAATCAGATTGAATATGGAAGCGTACTTTTCTTTACAAATAGTATATTGTAGTAGCCAAGCAGTTGCTTCATTCTCTAAGAATGGATCTTGATTTAAAACTATTTCGGCTATATCTGTTATTTTTTGATCATTATTTATCCACCCAAAAGCGCGAAGCCAATGTTTAATGGACTTTACCATATTTCTTCCAACCCCAAGTTCCTGAATTTCAATTTCTTCTGTAAGCTCTTGTTTTTCAAATAGTTGTATTCCTTTTGTAAGCCACTGCTCTTTACATTGAAATGTTTCATGTCCTGAGAATCTGTACATCTGTATTATGTTTGAATTAAGATTTGCAATTTACAAAAATGGAGGAGTTTCTCCATCAGTAAATTGATAAAATCGTTTTGCATTTTTTGTCATTGAAATTTGTGCTGTTTTAATTGAATTACAAATGTGTTATGATAATAAATATAAGTTCGCTTCTGTTTCTATATGCCTAATAATAAGCATGTTGCGTATATCGTAAGTAAAATTGTTCGGCTTATATCTTTATCCTTAGGTTTGTTTCACAATCTTGATTAAGTTTTTAAATTGTCAACAATAAAAAAACAACATAAAATTTTATCAAAGACATTCGTCGCAAGAAACTTCATATATTTAGTTTCAAACCCAATAATCAAATTATCATAAAGTCTATATTGTCATTGGTTTCATTTGTGAATTAGGTTAAATATATTTTCGTCCTCAATACCGCTCTTAAAAAGCCCTTAGCAGCGTTGTCTTTAATTCTGCATTCTCAACGGTTACAGCTAGAAAGAAAACTATTTTTTTGTATATTGAAATTTAATTTGAAGAGTATGGAAATGAATTTAAAACCGATCATCAGTATCGACTACTTTGGAGGGAAAGCCAACCAAAAAAATCTTTTTGATGGGATTCAAGACAAAGCCATCGTTACTCATTCCATTCATAATTATTGAATTGGAGTAAAAAACATTATGAAAAAGATGCTTTAAATTCAAATCTAGATCAAACGCTCCTTAAGGGAAAGTTCACATTAGTTTGACGACTTTCAAGAAAATGTGGATTTAAAATTCTAAATATTATTAATATGAGTTTTTATAATGATTTAATAAAGTTTTTGGCTCAAGCTAAAACTGATAATCTTAAAACAAAACAAATTGGATATCAACAAACATATCTAGAATTAAATGTCAAAATCAGTTTTGGAATAGGTGGTAGTGCCACAATACCATGGATTTCTTTCCTTGCCGGCAATCAGACCACAAGTAATGGCATTTACCCAGTGTACCTTTATTTCAAAGCCCAAAATCTTTTAATTTTAGCCTATGGTATTAGTGAAACTAATATACCATCTAAAAACTGGAATCTAGAAAATCCCGAAACCATAACAAAATATTTTGCTGATCACCAACTTGGCAGACCTTTTAGGTATGGTAATTCTTTTATATTCAAGACTTACAACACTACTCAATTGCTTAATAATCAAATAATTGATAAAGATTTAAATGAAATAATAAGAGAGTATAATTCAATTATGAATAGTGGGGATTTATACTTGCCAACAAATAATACTGCTGTGAATCAAGAGCCAATAATAAATTCAGTCGAATTCAATGTAGAATCATTTGAATCAAAAGTTAGGTCAGCCGGTCTTATATTCGCGCTCCAACTTATTCAACGTTTTGTTGCTTCATTACAAACTAAGCCATTTGTTATTTGTAGTGGCCTTTCTGGATCTGGTAAAACAAAGCTGGCTCAAGCATTTGCACAATGGATCTCCCATGATGAATCACAATACCTTATAGTTCCAGTAGGAGCGGATTGGACAAATCGTGAACCACTATTAGGGTATCCTAATGCGTTGAAAAAAGAAGAATACGTAATTCCAGAAAACGGCGTTTTGGATCTAATGTTACGCGCAAAACAAAATTTAGAGAGTGAAGAAGAGCACCCAAAACCTTACTTTCTGATTTTAGACGAGATGAATTTGAGTCATGTTGAACGATATTTTGCGGATTTTTTAAGTACCATGGAATCCGGCGATAAAATACCTTTGCATAAAATTGATCATGAATCAATGGTTATCCCTCAGGCAATAAACCTACCAAAGAATTTATTCATAATAGGGACTGTAAATATTGATGAAACGACTTACATGTTTAGTCCAAAAGTTTTGGATAGAGCAAATACAATTGAATTCAGATTGACCGAAAAAGATTTGATAGATTTTATTAATAGTGAAGTAAAACTAGACATGAATAAATTAAAGGCTCAAGGAGCAAATATGTCTGATAGTTTTATGGGAATGGCATTGCAAGAAACCGACAAGAATTTAAAACCAACAGAGGAGGACTTAAAACTTTTCTTTTCAGAATTAAAAAAAGCAGGAGCGGAATTTGGATACAGGACTGCTAGCGAAATAGGTAGATTAATGTATATGCTTAAAATATTAGGAGAAAAGGATGATAATCTTCTTGATATTGCCATCATGCAAAAGTTATTGCCAAAATTACATGGCTCACGTAACAAGCTATCTAAAATACTTCCTGTTTTAGGTGGTTTTTGTTTGAAGAATAACTCAAAAATAAAGGAAGATTACTTTGACAAATTCGTTAGTAATGTTTTAACAGAGAATGATATTGAATCAGACTCAAATATCAAATACAAAATTTCATTTGAAAAAATTTGTAGAATGTATAAAAATGCGATTGAAAATGGATTTGCAAGTTACGCTGAAGCATAAAAATGATTTCAGTTAACTTATCACATATAAAGCCAAATCTTTATTTAGAAATCGAGGGTGAATCAGGAACACTTTTTGAAATTTCTGATGAAGAAGTTATTGAATTTGGCGAAGCTAAAATTCAACTAACTGAAGGTTATACTTATGAGTATCAGTTTTCAGATGCTGATGTAAAATTTAAAGCTAAAGAAGAAAGTAGGCATAATGTTATAATTTCTCATTCAAAGTTTGGTAAACATAAAGGGAGTATACAACCCAATATTTTTGTTGGCACACATTCCTTAGAAATTGAAGGTTCACCGATTTTATTACCAATAGAAGTTCGTTCAATAAAAAGTGAATATAGGACGGATTATCGTTTCATGTTGGAAAGCATTACTGAAAAGTGCACGGATTTAATCATGCAAATTGATTCGCCTATAACTCAACATTTTGAAACTAATTTTGAATCAGATAGCCGGACCTTATATCAACGTTTTTCTTTTGTAAAATCTTTAATAGATTCTTTGGAATTTGAAGAAGCTATTCAGAAAATTGTATCTAGTCCAACAACTAAATGGGTAGATAAGTATGAAGAATTAGATATTCGAAGAGTCGGTAGATTCAATAAAAATATCATTAGCCAATTGGTATCTAAAACAAACCAAATGGAAATTACAAGTGATCATTTTTTGCATATGACGTATGGTATTTCTTCAATCCCATCAAAAATTGAAACTACAAAGAAAACTGAATCTGTAGATACTGCCGAAAATCGTTTTATAAAACATGCTTTGGAAGAATTCCTTTCTTTTTGTGAAAACTCCGAATTGAAATTTGAAAAATATTCTAAAGCAAAATTTGAATCAGGATTGCTTGCAACAAAAATATCTACGCTTTTAAACCAATCATTTTTTAAACAAATTTCAAGACCAACTTCTTTAAAATTAAACAGTCCTGTACTTCAACGAAAAAGTGGCTATAGAGAAGTTTTAAATGCATGGTTAAAATTTGACTTAGCAGCTAAATTAATTTGGAAGGGCGGTGACAATGTTTATGATGCGGGTAAAAAAGACATTGCCACGCTTTACGAGTATTGGCTATTTTTTACATTACTAGATTTGTTGAAAGAGGTTTTTGATATTGAGCCTAAAAGTATTTCCGAACTAATTCAATTTGATAAAGGCCAATTGTCGCTAACCCTTCAACAAGGCGCGGCTATTGCTATGAAAGGAATTTATAAATCTCCATCAAGGAATTTAAATATTCAGTTCTCATACAATCGATCTTTTGGAGGAGGAAAAAATTATCCAGATTCAGGAAGTTATACGACAACTCTTCGGCCAGATTATACGTTGTCTATTTGGCCAGAAGAAATGAAGGAAGCTAAAGATGCAGAAATATCGGAATTAATCACACACATTCATTTCGATGCAAAATATAAAGTCAAAAACTTTTATTCATTAATTTCTAAATCGGCTGGGGAGGAATTATCAGAAGAAGAAAGTAACATACTTTTAAATGAAGAGAAAGAAGAAGAAAAAAAAGGAACATTTAAAAATCAGGACTTACTTAAAATGCATGCCTATAAAGATGCAATAAGACGCACAGGTGGCGCTTACGTATTGTATCCGGGAGAAGGGCAAGATAAACCCTTTAGAGGCTTCCATGAATTAATACCTGGCTTAGGTGCATTCGTAATAAAACCCAATAAAGATGATTTGAACAAGGAGTACCTTAAAATTTTCATTAAAATGGTTATTGCAAATTTTATAGATAGGGCCTCACAAAGAGAACACACCGCAGTTAAAGTTTATGATATTCATAAAAAAATCAAACTTGATTCAGACACATTAAATGAGCCATTACCTGAATACATTGGCAATAAAAAATTAATTCCAAGTGAAACATTTGTTTTAGTTGGATATTATAAAGGTGAAACTCATTTAAATTGGATAAATGAAAAAAGGTTATACAATGTTCGTTATGGAGAAAAGTATGAATTAAGCGCGAATGAAATCGGAGCTAAATATTTACTTCTCTATTCAAATGATCAAACTAAATCAACTTTATTTTTTAAACTAAAAAGTAATTCGGCGAAAGTTTACACAAAATCTGAGTTAATAGAAGATTTGAAATACAAAACCACACCTAGCCAAGAATTGTATTTGGTTTATGAATTAGAGGAAGAATGTGAAAAAGAATTAAGTCATATTGCTATAGACCTAACTAAGCTTCATGGCATCGGGCTTAAAAAAAGACCAATTGCCATTACTATTGAGAAACTTTTGAAATTAAATATTTAAAAGCCGTAAAACTTAAATTTACTAACCTTTTGATATTTGTTGAAAATTATTTGATCTTAGTTGATCCCAAATTCCTTTTTCTACAATTCATCCAAATCTAACTCAAAATCAATCGATATATTTTTTAAATACGCGCTGAAATTTGAATGAGATTGGATTTTTTTTCCTAAAAATTGATACATCGCATTCATATTTCCTCGGTCTATGATGGAAAGAAAAATTCCGGAATAGGGCAAATCTACATTCGCTTCATGCAAACGAATGAAATAATCAATCAGCATTTTTTGAATATTTTTTATTCCTTTCACCGCCATTTGAACTTCGATCGCTCGATTCACTTCGCTCTTCAGCGCCGGATCTAGATGATAACTCCTAAATTCAAAATTGTTAAATCGATAAACCCTTTTTTCTATATCCTCGAATTCAAGTACTAAACCTAAATGATAATCATACTCTTCAGATCCATCACCGTCATCATATTTTTCTAAAGATAACTCCTTCACTAGGATTCGAATTAAATCACGAATGATAGGTACTTCAGGGATGCTTTCACGGAGATCTAATACACAATCTATTCCAAAATATATATTGTCATTGCCATCAATGGAAAAAACACCATATCGTTCTGAATAAAAATCAGAAAATTTGTCCACAAAATCCTGAATGGTTGATTTCACCCAAATGTTTAAATATTCAGGTTCCTTGGCCCAATAATCAATTCTTGACAAATTGCTTTCCCAACCATGTTCTCTCCAACCTGCCCGATTGCAAAAGCCTTGTAGCAGGTTCCTTTTGATGAGTTCATGGAATAAAGGATAGGCGTTTGTGTACCTCATAATTTTTGGAATTTAGCAGAAAATAAATTCTAAATATATGATTTATTACCTAATTAATGTCATCAATTGATTGCCCGGACCAATATAATTCCCCCCACTTGCATAGGTTTTATCCAAGGCCTTGTCGTAGTAGCCTAAGTAAAAGCCAATAGGTGTGTAAATTTTTTCATGCCATTGGTTATTTTCCATTAGGGCAATTACTTTTCCAGAATAATCTTGAATTGATTTCATATGGTATTTTATATTTAATTTTTAATCTGCCTATTGCCTTGAGGCTGATGTTTTTCTCGACATATTCTAGTGACATAAAATATAACAGGTTCGAATCAAGTTCTTTTTTAATGGACCCCTATTCAACAATACTCAAAGGCGGTGAGTACTTCCTGGCCTCATAACGTAAATGTTTGCTAATCTCCTTATGTTGCATGAAATGTTGGTCATTGACTAATAAAGGGGCAAATAAATGGTTTAAATGCCTTTTAAATTCTTTGCCATGGCCTTGGATTTTAATCTGTTTGGCTTTAGCTTCTCGGTAAGCTCGGTCATGGGCAATTTCATGCAATAGGATCCCCGTTTTTTGCTTTTCAGACACCCAGGAAATGACAAATATTTCTGAAATTTCACCGCTTCTGATGAACCCTAAACAATCTTTGGGTCTTCCATAATGCAGATGTAAATCATCGTTGATCGTCAAATGAAAGGGGTGTTGGCTCCATAATTCAAACAAGTACTCCGTGGCCACAAAATATTTAGACAACAAAGTCTTGAAGTTGGCCTGAGTTAATGGCATCACATTTTTCACCCCATTCGCTTCTACTGAAAAACGGAGCGTTTGTTGTTGTGGAACCGGCCTTAAATCTTTCGTTTTTTGAAGCTGGGTAGGTTTTTGATTTATTTTTTGAGCCGGCGGAGATTTTTTTGCGAATTTATCCTTTAGCCAACTTATAAAAATGATAGAAAATGCCACTACACAATAGGCATATAAAAAGTACTCGATTTTTTGTAACATAGATTCAACAAAATGGAAGGCCAAATAAAATCAAGATATTCTTGAAATCATGACTTTGTATGGAGATTTCACCGCAGTGGCTGAAATTTTACTGACAATTATTTCTCTAAAAATAGATGAATGTGGGAGTCTATTCCCCTTTCGTACGGCAACGATTTTTGTCACTGATATTTATTGCTTTAGTCATAATAGAGGCCAAAAATAGACTTTAATGTTTGTTTTTGGCTTTATTTTTTGTCTCTGAAAATTGGTATAAATGCTTGATATATAAATAGTTGGCTTGACAATATGTAAAATTATTCGGAATTTTGCATCGTTAAATCTGAACAAAAGAATAAAATGAGTAAACAAAGGAAAATAGTCGCCGAAGCACTTTATCTACCATCAGACGAGTCATACCAGCTGATCGATAGGGAAGGTCGTGTGGCTATGATTCGTAAAGATTTAATCGATGATAATAAATTAGAAATTATCGATGGTGTCATTTTTCTGACAGAAGGTCAATACGAAGCCTGGTTTAAAGTGGAGGAGCGAATCAAACGTGATGAAGCTCTTTTTAGACCTAATGTTTACAAGTTCTTTGAAAGTCGGGAGTACCTAGTTGCGCATCCGGAATTATGTAATAAATATTCCGCGCAGTTTGGTGCGTTTAGTTACTGTACAGTGTCCCCTAGTTTGGGGGCATTGGCTCTTTCTTTTCAACAAGGGGAGCAAACCATAGAATGCCAATATTGTCAAACAAATGCCCATTTGTTTAGATCTATTGGATCCGTTTTGAGTGGATATTCAGCACAAAATTTCATTTGTGAGAATGCCGCTTGCCAACAGGTAAATACGAAAGTAAAATCAGGAATGGGAGAAACAGTGAAGTATTTTGTGAATCTTAACGAGACCTATACGAATCTGTATCCATCCGCGAAATCGTACGAATCCTTGTCTTTTGCTGATATACTTTCAGCATTACCAGCGTAAGGCTGTAACCTTACATCTAATTCATTTCATTTTTAATTCTTCGGAACTTTGTGCTACAATGTTCGAGGGAAAATTTTATCAACAAAAACCTTATAAAAATATGGCTAATATAAAGAATTGCCTTAAAATGAAGAACCGGATCCTCGGGATGATGGATACCGAATTTACCAAAGCGAGCCGTTACAACTCCATTAGTGAGAAAAACAGACGGCCTTACAGTGTGTTTGATTCCTTAAAAAACTGGATGGACTTAGCAGATAACCTTGTGGACCTGAAAACTAAGTTGCACGAGGCGAATGTAAAAGGAGGAATGTTAAAGCAGATTTTTCTTTTGGGTGAATTAAAAACCCAAGCGAATAAGTTGCAAAACTTAGATTGCTCTGAAGGAGCGGTAACTAGCCGGTATGACAGTACCGAAACGGTGAAAACAGCGGAGTTAACGGTGGAGGTAAGAGACGCGATGGTTATGAGTCTTCAAGATCGCATCATTGCGATAGAGGAAGAGTTAGACCGCTTTAACCACGAAACGGTTATAGAGGGAGTGTAAGAAATACGGGTGCTCATAAGGAGCGCCCCATAAAATATTGTTAGGGGGAGAGTATAGTTAGAGATCAGCACCCATTTATAAGCTCTATCGCACAGCTATTGATAGTCGATATAGAACCTGTATTCAAAATTCATGAGTCCAAGAGTCAGCATTGCTAACCCATCAGACACTCAGCGTTCTTTCAAGCTAATCTTAATTATCCTTGAACCCTAACATTTTATTGACCTATAAACTATAATAATCGATGACCCAATCTGAATATAAACTATTACTAGAAGTACTTTCCATTGAAACCCATTCCAAAGAGGAGGGGGCCATGATTGAGTTTTTACTTGGTTTCTTTGCTAAAAATGGTATCAAAGCCTGGAAAGATGCGATGGGTAATGTGTATGCGGAGAAAGGGGAGATAGGTAACTATCAAAAATACCCTTTGGTCGTCGCGCATACAGATACCGTACACCGCATTCACGGGAATAAGATTATCCCCAAGAAATTACTTTTACCTAATTTTGCAGGCGAATTAAAGCATGCTTTAAAGGGATTTGACCAAGACGGAAATCCGGTGGGTTTAGGCGCTGATTGTAAAGTGGGGATTGCCTTGTGTTTGATTCTATTTTTACGACAACCTGTACTCAAGGGATTCTTCCCAGTTCAGGAGGAAATAGGTGCGAAAGGAGCGGAAAAAGTGGACTTAAGCTTTTTACTAAATATAGGTTATGCGATTGAATTTGATAGTCCCTCAAATACCTCTTCGATTACGTTGGGGGGTAAATTGATGTATAACCCGTCAGACGAGAATGGTTTGGGGATAATTTTTACAAAACTGTTATTAGAATTCTCTGAGAAAAGAGAAACGGAGTTTACCTTAGAGCAACATAGTTACACAGATATTGTGAAATTGCGTCCTCATTTTTCTTGTGTGAATGTGCCGGTCGGGTATTATTTATACCATACGACCTCAGAGTATCTTTTGGAAGAGGAGGCATTTTTCGCCTTGGATATAGGAGAGGAGTTAATTAAAAGAGCGGGTTATCGTTATTATAATGATGCACCTCACCCAAGTGTGAGAAGATTGATTACCCAGTTTGCGCTAAATACCATGGAAATAATCGGAGAACTATAATGGAAGAAAAACAATACCTAATGGACGAAGTGCGTCGAGATAAGCGCAACTACCAATTTTTGAGTGATGAGTGGAGAGCGGATCCAGATATCGCGCGTGCAAGTATCGAAAAGTTTGGGCTTACCTTAGCTTTTGCACCCTTATGGATGAAATCGGATCCTGAGATAGCCCTTTTAGCGGTGAAAGCTAATGGACTAGCCATTGAATTTATTCATTTCAAATTAATTTTAACGGATGTGGATATATGTGTCATGGCCGTTGAGAATAATGGACATGCCTTGGAATTATTGCCCGCAGAAATGCGCATGAATCCGGATGTGTTATTAGCCCAATTAGCCCATGGCTATGGACTGTATTCGGAGTTTAATCAACAAGTTCCAGAAGCCTTGTTGCGCGATAAAACTTTTATGAAGCGTGCGCTAGCCATCAATGGCCGGGTTTTAGAGCTTTGCCCTTATCGCATGTACATGGACCCAACAATCGCGGTTATAGCCGCGCGGAATTGTGGCCGTTTTGCTTTTAAACGTTTGGAAAAATGTTATGAGATTCCTGAGGTGATTCAAGAACTTCAAAAACTGCAAGATGCCTGTGAAGCGGCTATGGATGCCTATATACAAGAACAAAATTTTGTCAAGAAGGATCAGCTATATTTGGAAATAAATCGATATGAATCGGATTTTGGTATTCGCTCGATCAGATCAGAACGGGATGCATATTTTGAAAATAAGGATGAACCGTTTAAGGAGCAAAATGGAATTCGCTTCTTCCTGATGAATGATGATCTAGCGATGGCCAAAACCGCAGGTCCAGATGGCCAAGATCCCTTACGGATTGATGCATTATTTCATTCGGAAAACACTAGTTTTGGAGGGTGGAGCTATGCTCTTTCCCAAGAATTGAAGGATAAACTTCACTTGCAGGCCACTTTAGTGAGCACGCCATTGATTGATCGAACGTCTGAGGTATCCATCCGAGCGCAGGCATCCGCCATAACGCGAAGTATTTTAGATACCTGCAAGCAAAATAACTGGCATCGCATTCGTTTGACTAATTTCACCTATTTGAAATCGAGCCAATTTGAAACTTTTTTAGGAATTGCTGATGAAGTTGAAGAACAAGAATCATCGCACGCACTTACCATTTATATGGATATTGATCCCGAATTTATAAAACGCAAATATGGGTCTGAGCTGGATTCGCTCATTAACTAGCGCCAAAATACTTTTTGTATTTCGTGTACTTGAGGTTAAAACGAGATCGGATTCCCATGAAATGTTGGGACCAAATGGTATTTTGGATTTCTTTCGAAGATGGCAAATTGGTCAATTCGGGCTGTAAGGTTTGGTAAATGCGAAGTTTAGCTTTTTCAGAAAACACCTCTTTTTGAACCCTTGATTTCCAATAGTCTACTTCATCTTCGGTTATGTTGGGCTTGCCTTGTAGGAAATTGATTCCCAGGAATTCAAATTCATCTTCCATGGGATCGATGAGTTTACTCTTTTCGGCCGAGAGATTTAGGTGGATGGATGCGAGTGCCTCGATGACCTGTTGCTTAATCTCCATCGGATTATGGCTTGCGGGGACGACCAAACAAATGTCATCGGCAAAGCGGTGAAAACCAATATGCGGTGAAATAGCCCCTCTCAAGTTTCTCAAATAAAATTCAGATAGTAGGGTGGAGAGGGATCCCCCAGTGACAAGTCCCGTGGTTTTAGCTAAGCTATTGGCCGCTACAATCAGCCGGTATAAGGCAGGTCTAATGTCAGTTTCCTTTTTTAAATCGGCAAACAAGATGTCACGATTGATCGACGGGAAAAACTTAGTAATGTCCATTTTCAGAATTTTCACACCAGGTCCTGCTTGTTGGATTTCTTGAAAGATGGCATAGGCAGTATCCATCGGGTGTTTTTGACCTGAATAAATCTTGCCCCAGCCTTGTTTGAGTTCTTGTTGGGCCGCCTTAATGACGATTTGGTCTACTAAACTATAGCAATAGATGATGCGACCTTTGCCCGATTTGGTGAATTTTTTCTGTTCTCTGACGGGCCTGAAATGATAAGGGCTGTGTTCGTTCGCTTCGTGCCGGTGAAGCTTGCGGATCATTTCGCCATAATGCAAATCTGGATTTTTTAGGAAAGTGATGGTGCGCATGCCATCGCTGCCAATGGGCAGCATGGAAACGCGTGCGGGATTTGTAAATGCATCTTGGTTTGCAAGTGCTAAGGGAACCCGACGCTTCCATTGGGCTCGTTGGAGCAATAGTTGAAAACTCGCCTCTAATTCCGATCGAGAATACATCCTGATTTTACTCTTCGCTTTTTGCTTCTTTGATTTTACCTAAATCGATGCCCTCAAAACCCTTGTGGGCTCGGATGTTTGATTCTAGGTTGGCCACATCGCCAAAATACAATTCGGCAATTTGGCGCACTAAATAAACAGCTTCACGCTCCGTTAAACGCAGGGTTGTTTTGCCTATGCAAAGGTCCATGCGGTTGCGGTTGTCTGTTTTTGTTTCAATGGTTTTTTTAACTGAGATCATGTTTGAATCATTTATAAGTATAAAAAAAGGGCCTTCTAATTATATTTCTTACGGTTTCCAGCTCAATGCAGCTATAGGTGTTGGCGCGGTGACCGATTGTTAAGCGTAACTCAACAAAAGGCTTCAGGCCCTTTTTTGAAAATTAGCCAAATGTCTCGACATATAAAAACATTTTTTATTTTGAGCCCAATATTCGCTGACAATTATTGAGGTAAAAACACATGAACTTTGCTTTTGGCCCTAGTGGCGCCGATGTAAATTTGATGGTAAATGAGGGGCAAATTATCCGATTTTTCTACGACTAAAATAATCACTGATTTTTCCAATCCCTTGCAGCGTAGGCAGGTTGCGTATTTAATTGCTTGTTCCTTTTGGCCTAAATTCTTATTTGTCAAACGGATAAAACCATCCCCCAAAAGAGGTTCAAATACTCTAGGATGGTTTGCGTTTCCAGAAATTAATTTGCTCGTAAATAAGAGGAGAATATCATTCAATGGATGTTTCACGATTGTTTGATAGGTATTTTTAAGCGTGGTGATTTTACGAGCCAAGGCTTCGGGTTTTTCGGTATCCCAATATTCAATTTTAACATCTTCCCCAAAATTTTGATTGAAGTTCGGTGTGCCTTGGTCTAATTCCCGAACGAATTCAAAAATTCCAGTTCCTGCGTGTCCCCTAAAGCGCTCGGACAATTGGTATATCGCACAGGCTTCCCGAAATGCTTCGATATTTAATTGGTATTCATCCGCCAAATTCACGTTGCCAAAAGCCTGTGAATTATCGTATAAAATGGTGTATTCACCCGCATGCAAGGTTGATTTTTTATGTAATAGGGCTGGAATCAAATCCATGAGGCCTCGATAGAAAAGGTCTTGGGCTTCATCGGCGACGATAAATTCATAAAGGGGTTCGGGTAGTGCATGCAATGCCTCAAGGAGCGGTTTGATTTCTTGGTTCCGCATTTCTATATCCTTTTCCCAGTTGAAATCCACCGGACCTGTAACATTCATTTGAGTAGCTAGGTGCTCCCAAAGGGGATAAAGGGGCCAAACATCCGCCACAATTCCTTGGGCTTCTAAGTCGATGCGAATTTGTGTGGCAAGAAATTCGTTCCAACAAATATAGAGTAGGCGTTTTTTTCCTTCCTGAGCTTTTCGTGCTAATTGTAATTTACCAAAAGATGATTTGCCGGACCCTGCTGGACCTGATATTAATATGCGTGGGTTAGCATGCAGGCCATCTAACATGGCGAGGTTTTGTTCGCCTCGGTGTTTGGCTTGTTCAGCGGATAAACTTAAATGTTGCAATACTGCCTGTGGCAAAAGGTTGGGGGAAAGTAAATTGACCAGGTCGTCAACTCTCCGTTTATCTAGGTTTGTAAATCCTTGATGGGAGAAAAAATCTCGACTTTTAGTTAATTCCTTTTCGATAAATTCAGATAAGCTGAAGCCGTCTTTTTTTAGCCCCATGCTCCAAAATGGCCTGTTTTGTCCATGGCTTGATTTGATGATACTTTCAGGAAATAGGCAGGCTGAAATGACCATGACATCATGGATGCCTTTGGCTTTTAATAGATCGATGATGCGTTTTGTGTTCTCCTCGGCTTGAATAAAAAAGTTTTTTCGCTCCTTAAATACTCCCTTTTCCTTTTGCCAAAAACTTCCGTTTTCGTATTTGATTTCAGAAGCCTTCACTTCTAATACGATGATTCCGAGTTTATGAAAGAGGACAAAATCACATTCTCCTCGCGAGGCATGAGTTTGCTGATTGAGCAAAAATGAATGAAGCCCTACCCAATGATCAGCGTGTTCATTAAGCTCCATGTAGAGATCCTGGTCCACCCAAAGTTCCCCCTGGTTTGTCAAGAAAGTCTTTGAGTAATGTCTTCGGTATGCCATCGTTGTTTTAGCTGTTTGGGAATTGTCAAAAATTTAAATTTAGGTTTTTGGCAAAATTTCAGATTTTTGTCATTGGGGACTCGTTAATTTTAGGCTAAAATTGTCACAATAAAATAGCTTTATTTTGATTTAAACGTTTATTTTTGGGTAAAATGCCGTTAAAAAATGACACTGTAAATTGGTGTATTTGGCTTTTGTTTTTGTCGGAGGTGTTTTGTAAAATGACAAATTTGTCTACTTTTGCATCACATTTCAAAAGCCCCTATTTTACTTATTTTTCATGAAAAAGGAAACTCCCAAAACTAAACCTAATAAATTAAAATTCAAAACGACTCAGCAAAAAGTCCTGAGGCTCTTGGTGTATTTGTTGGAGGCCAAGGGGCCAGTTTCCATGATTAGTTTGGAAAAATTATATCGATCGGATGAAGAAGAAAAACTAGAAAAGGACAAACGAAGAAGCATATTCAGGCATTTAGATGTTTTGGAGAACAAATGGGGGGTTGAATTAATTCGGGGAGATCATTATTCCATTCGAAAGAAGTCCGCTTTTCAGTCTATGCAATTAAATTCTGCGGAGGCTCAGGCCTTGTATTTTTCGGCTCAAGATATTTCAGATCCGGATTTACGGATGGTGGCACAGGGAAAATTGCTTCAGATTTATCAGGAGCGGAAGCGAAAGGAGGATTTGATACCGACTAAGACTTTGGATCTGATGGACTGGTGCGAGCAGCATATAAATCGGGCTAAGCAAAAAATGCAGATGCGAATTCTAGGGTATAAGAGTATTAATTCGGGGACTGAGAAGGATCGGCTGGTGGTTCCGGTGGCATTCAATCGGGAGAACGTGGAGTTTTATGCTTATGATTTGAAGGATGCAGGAGTATTGAAGGTGTTTAAATTGGACAGAATGAGTGGCATCCAGAAGTTGAGGGAGAAAGCGCCTAAATATTTAAATTTGGATGGACTTGTGTTTGAGCGGGATCCTTTTGGGTATTTATTGTCACCGGGAAAGGTCTTGTTGCGATTGGACTTGCGGATGGACCTTCCTAGTTTTATTTTATGGACCTTACATTTCCCCAAATTGGTATCCCAAGTAGAAAACATAATGCAAGATGGAGTGGACAAGCCCTATCGAATCGTGCTGGAAGTTTTGCGAGTGGACCCTTTGGCTGGTTGGCTGATGGGATTGTTGAATCACATTGATATTGTGGATAGCATTGAATTTAAACAAGAACTGAAGAAATATATAGACAACAACGTTACTTCCCAATTAGAAACCCTTTTACAATCATAAGTATATGCAATTATCAATTTTAACATTTGAGCGCTATGTGGATTTGTTTCGTCAGGAGGTGGCGAAATTCAAAGGAAGTCCTCGGGCGTCACGTTCGAAAAAGGCTCCTGCAAAGGATTTTGAGGAGGAGTATGATTTTAGTTTAGTGGATGAGGATGAAGAGCCAAAGGTTCAAGGGGAGTTGGGTTTGTCTACCTTCTTGCGTCGTTTTGATAAGGCATTGCCAAAGGATGATGTGGAGAAATTCCAATTTTTGATGGAGGCTCATCATCGGGATGTTATTCAGATTTTTCCTTCAGGGGATCGGAATCGCGGAATGGTTATGGTGCGTATTCAAGGGGTGCAAATCAATGAGGAAGCTCGGATGCCTATCGATTTTTTGGAGGTCTTTTTCGCATTTTCTACTGCATCGAAGGAGATTGGTATTTCACCTCGGTCATTGCCTAGCTTGATGGTTGACATCTGTGTAGATTGGTTCCCTGAAGATGCTTTGGTTTTAAAATTGAAAACCTTATCGGTGTCGGATGCTTTTTTCTTGTTATATAGTTTGGCCTCGTATGTACATGCTGGTCAAGTAAGAAAAATAGAGTTGCCTAGCTTTAAAAAGTTCATTTCGGCGCGTGACTTTTTGTATTTTATGCAGGCGGTTAATGGCTCTACTCATGCATTATTGGCAGAGAATTTTTGGAAGTTGGAGAAGGACATGTGGGAGGAAGAATTGATGATTAGTCCCACGAGTCAGGCGATACGTTTGATTTTGCCTGAGGTGGATTCCGAGAAGAAGGAGTCATTTAATGGATTTGAGTTGATTCCGCCGACGGAGATTAAGGAGGTTTCTTTGCGGTTTTCGAAGGAGACGCAGGCTTCTTTGGATCGATTGACCAATATTTTAAAATGTTGTCCGACGGAATTATGGAATACGCGGCGCTTTGGAATTTTGTTGGCCGGCGAATCTGGATGTGGGAAAAGTGAATATGTATTGCAGTTATGTCGGCAGTTGGGATTTTATTGTATGTCTGTGGGGAGCTTGTCGAGCAAATGGATTGGCGATACGGAGAAGGCTATTTCGCGGGTCTTGGAAAGGGAGTATCCACGTTTGATGAAGGAGCATGATAATAAGGTGATTTTGTTTTTGGACGAAATGGACCAGTTGATAGGCAAGAAGACCGAGGTAACGACGCATTCGAGTTTTCATACGAATGCTGGGGTTTCCCAAATATTACGGAGTTTAGATAAATTCACGGGGGTGATCATAGGGACATTGAATGTCCTTGATGATTCGAGACTAGAGGGGGCAGCCATCAGGCGTTTTCAGAATGCTGTTACTTTTAGCTTACCTAATGTGGAGGCGCGCCGAGCCATATGGGCTTCTCGGGAGGGCTTTTGGCAGTTGGCAGGCCAAGAGGCCTTATTAGATCGTTTGGCCTCTTATGAGTTGAGCGGTTCCGATATCCAGTCGGTATGTGAAAAGGGATTCTTCTTGCAATATGCAGGCGAGGACTTTGCGGAGCAGACGCTTTTCGATCTGTTGGAAGAGCAAATGGATTTAGGGAAGAAGTCCCGGTATCAGAAGTCGACGGGTTCGTCGATTGGTTTTCAAAAATTAGCGAGTTAAACAGCAAAGATATGACACATAAAATTTTTCATGCAGCAGATTTACACCTAGGATTAACCTTTCGTGATAAATCTCAAACAGTTCGGGAAACATTAAAGGCTGATCGGTTTAAGGCGCTCGAAAATATCGTTCAAGATGCCAATGAAAATGAAGCAAGTTTTCTAGTTCTTGCTGGAGATACGTTTGATACAGTAAATGTATCTCAAGAGATTATTACTCGTGCGGTTAAAAACTTGGCTGAATTTCGAGGAGAAGCGGTTCTCGTTTTACCCGGAAATCATGATTGGTATGAATTTGCGGAAAATACGTTGTGGCAGAAATTTAAAAAAGCGGCTTCCAAATTTCCTAAAATCCATGTGTTGAATTTAGACGAGGTTCAATCTTTTGATCTAAAGGGTTCAAAATTTAATTTCTATCCTGGCTGCTGCCTAAGTCAACATTCTTCAGAGCATGCCATTGGATGGATTCAAAATGAAGAAAAAGACTCATCGGCTATTAATATTGGAATTGCGCATGGGAATGTGGTAGGTATGGCCTTAGATACGGAAGGGGACTATTTCTCGATGAATGAGCAGGATTTTAATGTAGCAGGAATGGATTTCTTTTTATTGGGCCATGTGCATGTTCCGTTCCCTGTCGTTACCCCTGTGCTTACAAAGCCTACCTATTTTATGCCTGGGACTCCTGCTAAATTTTCTATGGGAAAAAAGGGAAATGGTACGTATTGGGTAATTGAATTAGAAGAAAAAACCTTTAAGGGAGCTGAATTACGAGTATCAAGTGAAATTGAGCATCTTGATTGGTCTTCTGAAACTGTTAATTCGGCATTTGAGGTGGATCAACTACTCACAAAAATTCAAGCCTTACCTGCTAATAAGCGATTGTTAAGATTACATGTTTCGGGACGTTTGACAAGTTTGGAAATTCAAAGTTGTCGAGATAGACTTATTGGTCTGCAAGGTAGCTTTATCGAATTTAACTGGTCGGATTCTCTTCAACTTAACATTGACCAGCATTTTATTAATGCAGCTTACACACCAAACTCATTAGAATATAAGTTGTTAAATGGCCTAGCTGAAGAAGATCCTAATGGCCTTGCATTAAATCTCGCGTATGAACTATTATCTAATCCTCAATAATTGATATATGAAAATCCAACATCTTAAAATTTCTCAATTTGCCGGAATTCAAAATTTTGAAACAAGTTTTGAGGATAATTTGAATGTGATTTATGGAGCGAATGAAGCCGGAAAATCTTCCTTGACCAAGGCTTTGAAATTTGCGCTCTTCGTTCCCTCCAATATTACAAATCAACGCTTATATCAATTATTTGGATTTACAATATCAGATTTTCTCCCACGGGGAGGAGGGGATTCGTTTACGATTGAGCTGAAAATAGTTTCTGAGGGCTCATCATATCAGTTAAAAAAGTCATTTGGTGCAATACCATCTTCTGCATGGGTAGACTTACTTTCAGGGGTAACCGTCATTAATCCTAATGAAGTACAAGCACAATTAGACAAGGTTTTAGGGATTGACACTGAAACAGGTCGTATGAATTTGTCCGTTTGGTTGGACATTCTTTTTACAAATCAAGCGAGCCTATCAAAAACGATCAATACGATTAGGGATAAACAAGAAATAACGAATAGCCTATCTGAATTATTAACACAATTGGATGGGATCTCACCTGAGGAATTAAGTGCAAGATTGACCACTCGTTTACAGGAAATGAGTGGGAACTGGGTATTTTTTGACCCAAATGGCTTATTGGTAAATCTTCCTAGAATTAATCATGCTAATGGACAGGGGGGTCTTGATAACCCATGGGTAAATGGGAATGGCACAATTATTAAATCCTATTATGCATGGAAAAGAGCTGGAGTAGATAGGCAAAGCCGCATGACATTTGAGACGGAATTTGACCACATCGTGGTTCAAATTAATGAGCAGCAGGCTGTACATACTCAGAGTAGATTATTTCTCGATCAACATCTGCCTTATTTTAATGCCCAAGCTCAAAGAGATATTTTGTCAAACCGAATAGAGCTTCAAACTGTCCAATACAATCAAATGCAAGATGATTATAGAAATTGGATCGAACACCAATTTGTGATTAACAATTTTATTGCAGTTTTAACTCAAAATACAAATGAATTAAATGTTCTAGAAAATGAGGAAAATCAGGCACGTTTAATTAGTACTCAGCGCGCGCAACTTCAAGCTGATGTTCAAATATTACAGCGTATTCGAGATCGATTAAATATTTTAAATGAGGAGTTGGCCTTAATTCCCAACGTGATTTCCGCTGATTTTCAGTTGGCAAGAGATTTTTTTGAAGTTTTGCAGGATTTGAAAAATCAAATGGAGGCGCAAAAGTTAGCAGTTAAATTAGTTGCAAAGAAGCAATTAAAAGGCTTACATCAAAGTGGCATAAATGAATCCGTTCCATTTTCACTGAAAAACAACGAAGAGTTAATCGTTAGTGCTAATACCCAATTTGTCTTAGAGACAGATGAACTTCGTTTGGAAATAAGTGCAGGGAATGATGAAGTGACAACTCTAAATCATTTATTCCAAGAAAAAAGTGATGGGCTAGGGCAAATTTTATCTAAATACAATGTTCCTGATTACGAAAACTTGCGAAATTATTTTGAACAAACACGTCGCTTGAGCCAAGAAAAAGACCCAATAGAAATGCAATATAATGAGTTATTGGATGGCCGTAATTTAGACGATTTGATTAATCAATTGGCTGTTTTGAATGCGCCTCAAGTGCGACCTTATGAGGTTGTACGCGTACTTGTGGATGAAAAAAGAGTACAAATTTTGCAATTAAGGAATGAAAATGCGGTAAGAGTCCAAGAATTAGAAAGGATTACTGCGTTGTATCCTACCCAACAGGTATTAATGACACGGATAGCCGAAGTAAATGCGACCTTATTAGATGCCAAAATGCAATTAAATACTTTGCCAACGCTTCCTACTGAATTTTTAACTGAACCCGCATTTAGACAAGCTTATGAGCAAAATCAACATACTTTTCAATTATCAGAAGTTACATTGAATACATTGCAAATTGCTCGTGCTGAAAGAATTGGTGCTTATACGGAAGGTGAATCATTAAATGAGCTTATGACTAAAGAGACTCAGCTAGAGCTTGAGTTTAATTCCTTGTTGGCCAAGGGACACGCTTATTTAAAGATTCAACAAAAGCTTGATCAAATTTTGCTTGCTATCGGCGAAAATCCGTTTGTCGATTTGGCTGATAAAGTGAATCATTATTTAGATATCTTAACGAATGGCCGATATCAACAAACAGAAATGAATGATACCACTCCGGTGGGGATTTATAAGGGGACAGTGTTATTGGAAAACAAATTGCTTTCTCAGGGAACGGCTGATACGCTAGCCTTGGCAACTCGGTTGGCGATGGCAGATTATTATTTGGATGGGGAAGATGGTTTACTTTTATTTGACGACCCATTTACAGAATTGGATGATACTCGAAAGGCATGTGCCAGTCAAGTGTTGACGCAATTTGCCGAAGATAAACAAGTATTTGTGTTTACTTGCCATAGTAATCATAAGGAATTGCTTGGGGGTAACTTGGTTGAAATGGGGTAATTAATTTACCGATAAATAAATAAATATTTTATTGTTGAAAAAATCTATATTCTTAATTTATTTTTATTAGTTTGATGACCTACAATTAATCGTCAAATCTGAAGTTAAATGTTTGATTTATGAAAAATAGTATGTCTTTAGAGGAGGTCACAAACCTAGTTAAAAGAGTCTTTAATGTTATTTTAAATTCGTCTGACTTGAATGACATTATTGATTTATTGATAAAAGAAAAGGAATTAGCTGCTAATAAGATTAATGAATTAAAATTTCCAAGAATCAGCTTTCATCTAACTCACAATGATATTTTTGAATTAAAATCTAAGAACTATATTAATGAAGATTATAAATTCATTCTTAATCCTAAGGATCTTGAAAATGAGTCAACTCTAACCAAATTACTCTATTCAATTGTTTGGAAGAATGGTGACTTAGGAAAGGAAGGCCATATTTTAAAAGGTATTGAAGGAGTGAAAAAAGATGATGATAACGCATTGGTTTTTTATCAATTTGGTAAATATATTGGTGACGTACATAAAAAAGAACCCATCATAGATCAACATACCTTAAGGGCATATGGTATTTACCTATGCTTGACAAATCAGATAAGCAGAATTGATAATGGCGGGAAACAAATAATGGATATCGATTATTATAGAAAACTTTCACTCACGAAAAAGAGCGAAATCCCATTAATTGAGGACTATAAAAAATTTATACGAAGTCATTTTTTATATACTGAAAATGACTTCGTATATTCTTTAGATATGATTTTATTTGCGCTTGGGAAAGCGATTAAATTATCAAAATAGTTCCGCTTCCTTAAATCTCCGTCGCCACCTCTAAATACCTACAAAATGGATTGGCTAATTTAATTTGAGCAGGGCTTTTGCATTCTGGTTCAAATATTTTCCGGTTAGCGACCATAATAAATAAAGCCTTGGCTCTCGAAACAGCGACATTGAATCGATTAGGACTATATAAAAATTCCATGCCTCTCGGGGCTTCTTCCGGACTAGATGTGGCCACTGAATAAATGATAATAGGTGCTTCCTGTCCTTGGAATTTATCCACGGTTCCCACTTCGATCCCTGGGATCGCTTCCATCAATGCTTGAACTTGAGCATTGTAAGGGGAAATAATTTTGATGTCATTCGCAGTGATGGGTTTTGATTCTAGATCTTTATTTACATAAGTCATCCCATCGGAAAGTAGATCTGTAACGATTTGTTTTATTTCATCTATTTCCTCTTCTGATGAATTTACATTGCCTTCATGTGAAATACAACGTATCCTCAATCCCGAACCCGCATATCTTGGATTTCCTTGGATAGATTGGTTTTCTAGTCGTTGC
>JBIKRO010000005.1:0-69802 GCA_044349095.1 Aquirufa sp.
ATGACTCTCCCAAATTAGCGGAAAGCATAGCCAATCAATCCATTTTTGGCACGTATTTGACGATTCAAAAAGAGTGGAATTCGAATCTAGGGGTGGAAATTGGTGGCCGTTGGAATCGCCAATCAACTTTTGGGGATTTTTCTACGGTCAACATTAATCCATATTGGAAATTTACGAAATCTGGCAAAGCCTTTTTTAATTATTATACGAGCTTTAAAACGCCATCCTTGTATCAATTATTTTCTCCTTATGGGAATTTGGCCCTAAGGCCAGAGCAAGGAAAAACCTTTGAAATAGGGCTTGAACAAAGTTTTGGAGATTTCCATGCAAGGTTAGTTGGGTTTCAAAATGACGTAAAAGACGGAATTGTATTCCAATCAATCTCAGTGGAGCCTTATGGAAAATATGGCAATGTGTCCCAACAAACCACCCAGGGCCTTGAGGCGGAGTTGAGTTTTTCGAAAAATAAGTGGTCCGGTAATATGTCTTATACATATTTAAGTGGGACCATGCAGAATAAATTTGACGGGAAAGATTCCACGTATTCTTCTTTAATTAGGCGGCCTAGCAATCAATTGCAAGCTCGGTTAGTTTTCAATGCCCATTCGAAATTGAATATTTCATTCTTGGGGCAGTTTGTTGGCGAACGCAAGGATTATTTTTATGATGAATCTACTTTTTCGACAGTCCCTAAAATCCTGAAAAGTTACCTTTGGACAGAATTGCAATTGGGGTATCAAATGACGAAAAATTTGAATGCGTCGCTGATGGTTAAAAATCTGTTAGGCCAAGAGGTGATTGAGTTATTTGGGTACACTGGCCAAAGAAGAAATATTCAAGCAAGTTTGTTTTGGAAGTTTTAATAGTGAGATACTCTCATAATTGAGTTTTCTCCTACATTTATTTTAGCTAGCCTAAGGCTTAAAACGCTCATAAACGTCCTTATTGGTCACTTCATCCTTGCCAAACAATTCGATATAATTCACGGCAGGGGTGAAGCCAGACTCATCAACGCTAACAAAAACGCGCTCTAAAATTTGAAGTTTCCCATTGATGGGAAAAAGAGCTATGGCTTGATTTTTGGCGTTTAATTTGACGACAAATTTGCGCTTACGGTAGGCTAAAAAATACCCCTCGAAGCTGTTGACTTCATCTTTTATTTTATTGGTATATAAGCCGTAGGCCAGTGTTCTTTGAATTAAATTCAATTCTTCTTTTTGGCCATTATCTGCATAGCGAATCCAATAAGTATGAACGGGTTGGTTGGGATTCAGTGATTTATTCGGTAAAATATTCGCATCATAAACAACTGTATTGGCGTTTGAGCTTCTTTGAATATAAAATAAGCGATTAGCTGATGCGGGAGGAATAGGGAAACGTTCTGCAGGAAATGCAACTACACTTTGGTGAAACCAAAGACTAGAAAACATGATCAAAAGCAAACGTCTCATGATTAATTATTTTATACCCTGCTCCATTTTTTCTACGATTTCCTCCGAAATACCTACGCAAGAAAATCCTCCATCATGGAATAAATTTTGCATGGTTACTTTTTTAGTTAAATCGGAAAATAAGGTAATAACATAATCCGCACAATCATCGGCGGTTGCATTTCCTAAGGGTGACATTTGGTTTGCGTATTCATAAAAAGCATTGAAACCACTAATTCCGGTTCCAGCTGTTGTTTTTGTGGGCGATTGAGATACGGTATTGACGCGAACTCCTTTGGCTTTTCCATAATGATATCCGTAAGAACGCGCAATAGACTCTAACATGGCCTTTGCTTGCGCCATATCGGTATAATCGGGGAAAGATCGTTGGGCTGCGATGTACGAAAGTGCTACTACAGAACCTCCTTGGGCAATGGCATCTTTTTTCTGAGCGACTTGCATCATTTTGTGAAAAGAGAGGGCTGAAACGTCGAGTGATTTTAGGAACCATTCGTAGTTCAAATCGCTATATTCACGGCCTTTTCGGATGTTTGTACTCATGCCGATGGAATGCAAAACGAAGTCAACAGGGCCTCCAAGAAATTCTAAGGATTCATCGTATAGGTTTTCTAATTCCTCGATTGACGTAGCATCTGCGCCGATGATCTTGGCACCGGTTTCTTCAGCTAATTTATTGATTTCGCCCATGCGCATGGCTAGGGGTGCATTTGTTAATGTGAAGGTTGCGCCTTCTTCATGAGCCCTTTGAGCGATTTTCCAAGCAATAGAATCTTCATTTAATGCTCCTGAAATAATACCTCGTTTCCCTTTTAATAAGCCGTACGCCATAGTGTAAAAATTTTCTTGTGTAATCTTGTGATTTTGACATGCAATTAACGAATTTTTTCTTAAAAAATGATCAACATTTTGTACGCAAAAGGGGTGGTATTGGATAATTTGTTGGTATTTTGAAATATTCGCGTATCTTTGCATTTGTAATTTGAGAAATGAAGAGGGGTTTTAATCCCTCTTTTTGTTTTCTAGCCCTAGAGAGATGAGTGATTTGAATCAAAAAATTAAAGTTTGGATTGATGATTTTGTAGGGAAAGGGCCTATTTTTTTGGTTGACCTGCAAGTAACACAAGGGGCTAGAAGAACGTTAATTTCGATATTACTGGATACTGAGGAGGGGGTGACGATTGAGGAATGCGCTTTATTGAGCAGGAAATTGGGTCATCACATCGAGGAAAATGAATGGATTGAGGAGGCTTATAATTTAGAGGTTTCTTCACCGGGTTTAGATTATCCATTGACCCATGGTTGGCAGTTTAAGAAGAATGTAGGCCGACAAATCAAAGTGTGGTTAGTAGGGGAGGATCCAGTGATTGGAGTTTTAATGGGTTATACGGATGTGGCGGTGGAAGTTTTGTTAGAAAAAATGATAAAGCATAAAAAAGTAGTTGCCAAAGAATCTACATGGATTCAGTTGGCAGCCGTAGATAAAATAAAAGTACAGGTAACATTTCAATAAAAAAACGTAAAGATAGCAATGAACAGTGTTGAATTAATTTCGTCATTTTCGGACTTTGCTCGAGATAAGAACATTGACAAACCGACGATGATTTCTGTTTTGGAGGAAGTTTTCAGAACGATGATTCGTAAGAAATTTGGATCAGATGAGAATTTTAATGTCATTATCAATCCTGAGAGTGGTGATTTGGAGATGTGGCGAACTCGGGAGATTGTTGACGATAACTCGGAAGACATTTGGGATTTTGATAAAATTCCATTGGCTGAGGCTAAATTGATCGAGCCTGACTTTGAAATAGGAGAAGAGGTAGCTGAGTTGATTAAGCTGGAGGATTTCGGTCGTCGGGTGGTTCAAACGGCTCGTCAAACTTTGATTCAGAAAATCAAAGATATTGAGAAGGAGAGTTTGTATGACAAGTACAAGGATTTGGTTGGTGAGTTGGTGACTTCGGAGGTATATCAAATTTTAGGTCGTGAGTTGATTTTGTTGGATAATGATGACAATGAATTGATTTTACCAAAGACGGAGATGATTTCTAAAGATCGTTTCAAAAAGGGTGAGACGATTCGTGCGATTATTCATAAGGTGGAAATGGCGAATGGAACGCCTAGAATTATATTATCTCGAATTTCTCCTGTATTTTTGGAGCGTTTATTTGAGCAAGAGATTCCTGAAATTTATGATGGGACGATCTCGATTCGCAAGATTGTGCGTGAGCCAGGTGAGCGTGCGAAAGTAGCTGTTGAGTCTTATGATGACCGAATTGATCCTGTGGGAGCATGTGTGGGGATGAAAGGATCTCGTATTCACGGAATTGTACGTGAATTACAAAATGAAAATATAGATGTAATTAATTTCACGGAAAATTTGGAGTTGTTGGTTGCTCGTACCTTGAGTCCTGCGAAGTTGAACTCGATGACGATCGACAAGGAGCGCCGACGTATTTCTGTGTTTTTGAATTCTGACCAAGTGTCTATGGCGATTGGTCGAGGAGGACAAAATATTAAATTAGCTGGGAAGTTGGTCGGTTATGAAATTGATGTCTTCCGTGATGTGCCTAAAGATGAGTTGGATGATGAGGATGTTGAATTGTCTGAATTCTCTAATGAGATTGAGGCTTGGGTATTAGCGGAGCTTCATAAAATTGGTTTAGATACAGCAAAACAAGTATTAGCTTTATCTAAAGAAGAATTAGAGCGTAGAACAGAATTAGAGGAAGAGACGATAGAGGATATTTTATCCATTTTACGTTCTGAGTTTGAATAGGTTTTAGATTAAATTAGATTTATTACATAGTATTTTAATTTTTTATGGCAGAAGAAAAGACAATGCGGTTAAGCCTTGTAGCAAAACAAATAAACGTCGGAACGTCTACGATCCTTCAGTTTCTTTCTGCTAAGGGCCATAAAGTCGATAACAATCCGAACGCGAAATTAAATTTCGAGCTTTTGACTTTATTGGCCAATGAATTTGGCGCTAACCAACTTTTGGAAACTCAAGAGGTAGTAAAGCCTTTGGAGGTCGTTGCCGAAATTCCGGTAGCAGAACCGATCATAGAAAAGGTTCCTGAGCCTGTTGTTGAGGAGAAAAAGCCTGAGCCGGCACCCGCTCCTGTTGTGGAAGAACCTGTTGCGGAAATTCCCGTTGTTGAGGTTCCTAAGGTAGAAGCTCCTGTAGTCGAGGTCCCTAAAGAGGAAGAGAAGCCAATTGGTTTAAAAGTTTTAGGCAAAATAGAATTAGATAAAAAGGGAAATCCGGTGGCACCAAAGCCAGCACCTAAGCCAGTTGCTGAGGTGAAGGAACCTGAGGCTATCCCAGTTGAAAATCCGGTAGTAGCGGTTGAAAAGGTGATTGAGGAGCCTGTAAATGAAGTTATCCCAACGGTTGACCCCATCATCGCGGAGCCAGAATTACTTCAATTGATTGAAGCGAAGGGAGAGACTTTACGTGGTTTAACTGTTTTAGGTAAAATCGAATTGCCGGTTGAAAATGATCGTTCAGGTGGGCATAAGCATAAGCGCAAGCGAATCATTAAGGAGGAGAAAAAACCTTTGGCTAATGAAGGCGGAAATCGTCCTGCACCTGCTGGAGGAAACACACAGAATAAGGGAAAAGATTTTGGTAAAAAACCTGCTGTAGCTGCTCCAGGAGCTAAGCCTCTTTCAAAAGAGGAGTTATCAGATAAAGATATTCAGGAGCAAATTAAGGCTACGATGGCGCGTTTACAAGGTGCGTCGGCAAAGCAAAGTTTTGGTGCTGAGAAGAGAAAAGAGAAGCGTAAAGGTCGTGCAGAGGCTGAGGAGGCACGTTTGATGGCTGAGGATGAAGAGGCAAAAGTTTTAAAAGTAACTGAATTTATTTCGGCAAGTGACTTGGCTTCATTGATGGATGTATCTGTGAATGAGGTGATTTCGACTTGTATGAGTTTGGGTATGTTTGTGTCGATCAACCAGCGTTTGGATGCAGAGGCTATTACGGTCATTGCGGATGAGTTTGGTTTTGAGGTAAGTTTTGTTTCTGCGGAGGAGGAGATTGATGCGGTTGAAATAGAAGTGGAAGATTTACCGGAAGATTTATTGCCGCGTGCGCCGATTGTCACCATCATGGGTCACGTTGACCACGGTAAGACGTCTTTATTGGATTATATTAGAAGGGCCAAAGTAGCGGCTGGTGAGGCTGGAGGGATAACCCAACATATTGGCGCATATTCTGTGGAGACCGATTCGGGTAAAAAAGTTACTTTTTTAGATACTCCGGGTCACGAGGCGTTTACCGCGATGCGTGCACGTGGAGCTAAGGTAACTGATATTGTTATTATTGTGATTGCGGCAGACGATTCGGTCATGCCACAAACGAAGGAGGCCATTAATCATGCGATGGTGGCTGGAGTTCCTATCATTTTTGCTTTTTCAAAAGTGGATAAAGATGGGGCTAATACGGACAAGGTGCGTGAGGAGTTGGCGGCCATGAACATGTTGGTAGAAGACTGGGGTGGAAAATACCAAAGTCAAGAAATTTCATCTAAATCAGGTTTAGGTATTAATGATTTGTTGGAAAAAGTATTGTTAGAAGCCGAATTGCTTGAATTAACTGCTAACCCAAATAAAAAGGGAGTCGGCACAGTGATTGAGGCAGAATTGGATAAGGGACGTGGGTATGTGACTACTCTATTGATTCAGGCGGGTACTTTGAAGATCGGTGATATGATGTTAGCAGGTGATAATTATGGCCGTGTTAAGGCGATGTTTGATCATTATGGCCAAAAAATTAAGAAGGCGGGTCCTTCCACGCCAGTCCAAGTATTAGGATTGAATGGGGCGCCACAAGCTGGAGATAAATTATTGTGTTTAGAAAATGAGCGTGAGGCGCGTGAGATTGCCAATAAAAGAGAGCAAATTTTACGTGAGCAGACATTGCGTACGCGCAAGCATATTACTTTAGAGGAGATTGGTCGTCGGAAGGCGATCGGCACTTTCCGAGAGTTAAATGTGATTGTGAAGGGTGACGTGGATGGTTCTGTGGAAGCCTTGTCGGATTCATTAATGAAATTGTCGACGGAGGAAGTCCAAGTGCGAATTATTCACAAAGGTGTGGGCCAAGTTTCTGAATCGGATGTGGCGTTAGCGTCTACATCGGATGCGGTGATTATAGCATTCCAAGTGCGTCCTTCTCAAAATGCTAGAAAACTAGCTGAGAATGAGCAAATTGAAATCCGCAATTATTCCATTATTTATCAGGCTATTGATGAAATCAAGGCTGCGATGGAAGGTATGTTGGCGCCAACCTTTGAAGAAATCATCACATCAAATATCGAAGTGAGGGATGTATTCAAAATCACCAAAATTGGTACGGTGGCTGGTTGTTATGTCTTAGATGGAACGGTTAAGCGGGCACATAAAATTCGTGTTATTCGTGACTTTGTGGTTATCCATGACGGAGAGATATCTGCCTTGAAGAGATTTAAGGATGATGTGCAAGAAGTTAAGTTTGGCTACGAGTGTGGATTGTCGGTTAAGAACTTCAATGATTTAGAGGTGGGAGATAATTTAGAGTGCTACGAAATGAAGGAAGTGAAACGTACGTTGAAATAAAGATTAACGTTATAAAAGAAAAAGGCCAAATCAATGATTTGGCCTTTTTTGATGTCTTATAATTTTAAAGGATTGTTTAATATCTTGATTATAGCTTTCGATGCTATTCTAAACAAAAATCATTTATGTCAACTTAATAATTCTTTTAAGTTGACCGATTTAAAGAACACAATTATTAGGGATACAAATATTCCAATAAACATGGCGCCTATAGTGATTAAACTTCTTTTAGGGCTTGATCTTGACAAAGGAACTTGGGCTGGTTCCAATACTTTGAAAATGGGAGTTTCTTTTTGCACTTTTATCTGCGCCTCACTTAATTGACTAGTTAAACTTGAATAGAGGTTAAATGCTAAATCAACTTCATATTGCAATTTTTTCTCTTGTGTTTTGGCCACATTTAAAAATCTATTTCTATTTTGATCTTTGTAATTTGAAAAAGTGAATAATGCTTGATCATATCGTTTTCTAGCTTCAGCTTGTCGAGAAGTCAAAAACTCCATTTCCTTTCTTACTTTTTCTGTTCGATAGTTGACAATATACCTAGTTAATTGACTTTGAACTAAACTAGTTAGATTAGCAGCAATAATTGGATTTTGCAGGGTACAAGTTATGCTCAAAAACATTGTTTTTTTGTCCACTTCAACTTGAATGTAACTTTTTAATTTCTTTAAGATTTGTTCTTCTTTTAAATCAATATTGATGAAGTCTATAGTTTGCCCTGGGGTTTTTGGAACATTTAAGTCTTTTAAATCAGCATCTGATAATTCTTTTTTGGCTCTTTCTTCTTCTAGTTTTTCACTATCATATAATTTTATCGGAGCGTTTGATTGATGTTCTTTAAGGTAATCTTTTAAAACTTGCCATTTTTTAATTTTGGGATTATAAATTTTTGCGTTAACTAATTCTTGAAGAAATGGGATACTTGCTACAATATTGGGATACATCGCCGGTTGTATCGCATCCACGCCGGTTGCCCCACCAATGTTGATTCCCGCTAAACCAGCTAATGAAGAAAGACCTCCTAAACCTCCGGCCATTCCACCACCTGATTTACTATCTGCCGATTCAGGAACCATTTTAACTGTGGCTTCATATTCGTTATTGATAGTCAAAGAATATAGGGCCCCTAAAACAGCAAATAGTAATGCTGTGATGGCAATAAGAAATTTATACTTCAATAGCGCACGCCAAATTTCCCCAAAATTGATTGAAATTTCGTCGTCTTGTACCTGCTTAGAAATTGGATTCTCGTTGTTTGACATGAAATTTATTTTGGTAAATTATTAACTAATGTGATGATGGCAAAAGAAACGGATACTAAACTTGACGCTAATCCGATGGCTTCAGCCGCTGTTAATCCCTTTTTAGCATTTTTAGGCATTTCTGGAATAACAATTTCTGCTCCTGGGTTTATTTTAGGATATTTTTTAAAAATCAGGAATCTTTTTATTTGGTTAGAAACACCATTCGAATAAGTAATATAAGTCAGTTTTTTATCAGCAGTTTGAGAATATCCACCCGCTTCCGCAATATAATCCCTCAAACTATATCCTTCTTTATAGGATACTGCTAATGGATTTTGAACACCC
Source organism: Aquirufa sp. (assembly GCA_044349095.1). Lineage (GTDB taxonomy): Bacteria > Bacteroidota > Bacteroidia > Cytophagales > Spirosomataceae > Aquirufa. The sequence continues at coordinate 8,645 of JBIKRO010000005.1, forward strand.
CCCGTAAGTTTTATGGTCTGTAAAAGTCTTGGAATTGTTAGTTGGTCTCCAGCCATTAATTGAAGATTTTCTTGGGATTCTGGGTTATTTAATATTTCTTTTAAATTAACACCAACCGTTGTGGAATCCCTAAAAAGCTTAGCTCCCTCTAAATAACCTTCTGCTCTTAAACCCCCAGCTCTCATTAATATGTCAGAAATTTTTTGCTTATTATTTTGAATGGCATAGCTTCCTGGATAATTAACCATTCCTAATATTTTCACTGATCTTTGCTCCTCATAATTAGGGGCTCTTCGGATTGAAACAATATCAAAAGGCTTCAATTCCATTTGAGAACCTTCATTATTTAATTTTAGACTTCCATCAATATCAAACGTAATGATTTCGATTTTATTCGTTAATATATCTCCATTCCCATGGTTAATAATTCTTCTAGCCAATTCTAAATTGGAAAAACTGGCAGATTCTTTGAAGCCTTTGGCCTGTAAAATCAAATCCCCAACTTTCATGCCATCTTTAAAGTCAAACTCACCTGGCTCATTAACCTCTCCCAATATATTCACAAATCTTTTTTCTCTAAGATTAACGATGGAATAAACATTTAAAACATCTTCCCGCTGTAAATTTATATCAGCAATCTCACCTCTAAGAATTTTACCCAAATCGATGGATAGCACTTCTGGATCAAAATTTTCCTTTCTTCTAGTTAAAGTAGCCCGACTCATAAACGCATCTTCTCTCAATCCTTCCGCTTTTTTCACTAAATCTTTTATCGTGGTTAAGCCTGCTTCTAAGGCATACATCCCTGGCCTAAAAATAGCGCCTTGAACTTCTACTTTATTCTCATACCTTTCAATAATGGCACCTACTGAATACTTGTCCCCATTTTGAGGCAAGAAATTTCCTACTTCTTCTTGGGTTATGTTTAATAACTTTAATTCCCTAGACGTATTTCTACGTACATTAATCATGTAGGTATAAGCCTTTTCAGTAAATCCTCCCGCAAATCTTAATACGTCTTTGAAAGTTTCACCTTTGATGGATTCAAATATCATAGGGCGCTTGACTTCTCCCGACATTTCAATTCGGTTTTCATAATCTGTTACCCGGATAATATCTTGATCTTGTAAATGAATATTATCTTTTTGATCGGCTCTCAATAGAAAATCATATAAGTCTAATGTTCTGATGACTTTATTTCCTCTGATGATACGAATATTTCGATAGGAACCATTATTGCTAGGTCCACCTGCTAAATACAACGCATTAAAAACTGTCGCTAAAGAGGAAACAGTATAGGTGCCAGGCAATTTAACCTCACCGGTTAAGGTAACCTTAATGCTTCTCACATTCCCTAAAGTGACTTGCGCAGATGATCCACTTCCTGGTTTATTTAGACCTTGATAAAGCTGACGCAGACGACTAACAATCCTAGCCGTTGCTTCATCCACGGTTAATCCATTAATATAAATGGGGCCAAGATTTAAAATTTTAATCGTTCCCTCTGGACTTAATTTAACTTTAAAATTATCCAACACATCGCCAAAAATGTGAATGTCTAATTCATCATCAGGTCCTAATTGATAGCTTTTAGGAGTAGCTATACGCATATCAGGCTCAAAAGTTAAATTGTCATTATTGAATAAATCAGCACCAAATATTTTTTTATCCAAAAACTTGGATATTCTTAATTGTAATTTATTGTATTCTAAAACAAGACTATCATTGTAAATATCTAGCGGATAGGTCAATAACTTCCGTTCATCTAAGGTTAAAGGCAACTCTTTTTCATTTCCGTTTTCGTCAAATAAAAAGTCCATTTTTTTTGGCAGACCCGTAACAGGGTCTATCATGTTATATTTATTATTAATGGAATTCGAATTATTATTTAACAATTGGTTTGTACTAGATTTCTTTTTACTTAGATTTTTTGCGCCTATTCTAGATTTGTTTGACGTACCCTTTGAAGGACTTAGGCCATTTTCGTCATTTTGATTATTTTTAGAATAAGGATCATTATCCTCTACTGCAGAGATTCTTTCCCTCATTTTAGCAATATCTGCCGCTGTATATCCTTGCGCTTTAGCAGCCTTTTCGATTTGAGCTTCTGTCATCCCACTCGACTGTGCCCTTTCCAGAAACATGGCAATTTCATCATCCGTTAAGTCGTCTACATTTTTTTTCGGACCTGTTTGAGCCATCGAAATGCTCGCTACCAGGGTAAACATTAAAACAAGTGAAAGGAATATAGGACGTATAACGCTATTCGAAAATTTCATATTATTCATGAATGGGTATAAAATACAAGCAAATTTATTAATTTTTTTGTTCTTGTCCCTATTTCGCGGGCCAACTATTTATTCTAAGGCGCTATGTTTTAAAATTTAGGACAAGAAATGTTACGCTTAATTTTTAGGAAGGGTTTTTTGATCGACATGTCTAAGTCAAATAAATAAGCAATCGATATTTCATGGGCCCCGCCAGAGGGTAATCCTAAATTTGAGATGGTCATGTCATACGAATAGCCAATGGAAAAATTATCCTGCCTATACCCTAGCAAAGCAACAAATGCCTCTCTTGCAGAGGCATTACGGCTATTCTTCAAAGGAATTCCTCGGTACCAAGCGCCTATTACTAATGGCGATAAGGTTAAATAAGCCCCCAAGTCCATTTGATCAAAGGATCCCTGATGTTTATAATGCATTACTGGACTGATACTCTTTTCCCTATTCCGCTCACTCACTGAATTTTGCTCATAATAGGAATCCTCAAATAAAATTTTCGTTCCTAATTGAACACTATATTTAGTCTGTAAAATATCATTACTTCCATTAATAAAGGATCTATTAGGGGCATTTAAATGATGTGCAGATACCCCCAACCAGGTGTTTTTTAAATTAAATAAGGCTCCCGTCGACAAGTCCACATAATTGGCATTGGGTTTAAATTGGCTCAAGATCGGATCTGTGGATGTACCTAAACTCCCACCGCTAACCAACGAACTCACTTGGTCCCCAAACACCAAACTCGAATAATCAAGTCCTCTATTCACATAAGCGCCCTCCAAACCAAACGAAACAGAACTTTCAGGTGTCAATGTTACATGATATGCGTACTGAAGGCCTAAGGTGGTTGTTTTTAAGTTTGAAAATTGCTTGTCTGTCGAAGCAATAAACCCAAAACCACTATTGATATTAGCCACACTGATATCAGCCGTTATGGATGAAAATTGATAATTAGCGTTTAAATTAGGCCACTGATTTCGGTGGTTGAAATTAACTTTGGAGGTTTGGCTAACACCCGCAAAGGCTGGAGAAATTAATAGGGGTGCCGCATAAAATTGTGACAAAGTAGGATCCTGTCCACGAACAACCCAAGGGCTCAAGGTAAGGGTACATAAACATGAAAAAATCACAACGATTTTTCTCATAATTTTGCGCTTAGCCCCGCAATTTAACGCTTAGCTTTTCAAAAACCAATAAAATGACTTAATTTGTGTTGCTTAATCATTTTTACACCATGCTGCGTAAATTTCTTTTCCTGCTCTCTTGGTTATTGATTAGTCATATTTCCCTTAGCCAAATCATCATTCGTAATAATTGCATTACTCAATGTGCGAATTGCACCGTGAGTCCGTCTAGCGATTTGGCAACCGTTTTTGATTGGGCCGTGGACATGCCCGCAGGAACCAATTATTTTTGGGATTTTGGTGAACCTGGGTCGCCGACCAACACATCTACGCTTCGTACGGGTTCTCATCAATATTGTACCCCAGGGGTTAAAACAGTGACTTTGACTTTGGTCAATGGTACGATGACGACTAAGAATGTTAAGAAGTTCACAGTAGGCCAGCTCCCTTATATATATTTAGGAAAGGATGACAAGGACACCACAAAGACCATTTGTGATGGCCAATTCGTAGAACTGAACGCATTTGGGAAGGTAGGAAAGCCTAATTATCCCATCGATGTGCTGTGGTATCCCAGCGGAAAAACGACGGATACCATTAAGGTTCGTGACTCAGGATGCTATTCTGTTCAAATTACCGATCGAGCTTCAGGCTGCACGGCCGAAGCCAAAATGCAAATCAAAATTTGTGGGGAACGAGATCCCGATAAAAACTTATCAAAATTCACGAAGGCTTGGGCTTTTGGAGACGGAGCATCTATTTTATTTACGGGTTCACCGGATAACCCGACTTTAGTCACCAGTAAAATTAATGCTCCCAATGGCGTGGCTAAAATGGAAGATCCAAGTATTTCCAATGGACTGATTTTTTATACGGATGGCAAAAAGGTTTTTGATAAGTCCAATAATCCCATCGACCCAACCAAAATTTTAAACGGCGATCCCACAAATTCCCAAGGGGTCACCATCATTCCTAAGTCGACGTGCAAGGGATGCCAATCCGAATACTACGTGTTCACCCTCAGTAAAAATGCGAAAGGAGAAAATTTAATCTTTTACAGCATCGTGGACATGAAAATGAACAAAGGCAAAGGAGGGATCTCCGTTTTAAATGACACCTTAAGTCCCGTTCCTACGACTTCTAGAATTTTAGCGACCGAAGGGGGTGGAGGTTTTTATTGGCTCGTTACCCAAGATGCGGATCCTTTGGCCGTGTCAACGACCACCCGAATATTTAAAGTGTCTCCTTCTGGGATTTCAGCGCCGATTGTCACTAAATCGGGTACGAGTATTTCTGCAGCTGCGGGGTCAACAGGTAATACCAAAATTTCATCACCCAACTCGACTAAATTGGCCATTACGATTCCAGGACCGCCGACCAACAAAGTCGATATTTATGACTACGATAAAGCGACCGGAAAATCGACTTTGTCTTTTACGTTAGATTTGGGGCCAAGTCCGCCCACTTTGTATGGAGTAGAATTTTCACCCAATGACAGTGTGCTCTATATTTCCATGCAAGGGGATGGTGGTGCAATCCCTTCTCAAATTTTGCAATTTGACATATCCAGTAAAAATGCGGTCAAAACATTGGCGAGCAAGCAAGTAATCTATTCAGGTTCTGAGAAGGTGGGTGCTTTGCAAATTGATCCTGTCAACTATGCGATTATTTTTGCCGCTTTTCAAGGCAGTAACATCCTTGGGAAGATTAAAGGGTTAAATAATTTAGTGACTGCCAAAGGAGACACCAATATTATGGCAAAATTTACCCGTAATGGTTTTGGTTTGGATTCTTTGGGAAAACCGATCACTCTGCCTTCGGGGGCGACGAGCCAATTAGGCTTACCGCCTACGATTCCATTTCCTCAGACCCCTCAAAATCCTCCCTCCATCACGCAAACCTGCGAGGGCACCACGTTTAAGTTTACTGTTTCTCAGAAACTTTGTGATCCATTAAACAATGACCGCATCGATTGGAAAATTTATCAAACGACGCTGAGCCCATTTCCAGAGCCTATAACTGGGATTTTGGTTCCGCTGGATACCAAGAAGCTTATCCATTCTTTTACAGGCGCAGAACTAAAATATGATTTTGCCACATCTGACAAATATGTCATCACCGCGGCCATTACTAATAGTTGCGTGAAGGCCTATTTGATGGATGCGCAGCAATTTGATATTGTGGTTTTAAAACCCGTTACTCTGGATGCCGAATACAATCGAATTTGTAAGTCGGATGCAAAAATTAGCCTAACTAAATCTCCCGTCTCTAAAAATCTCAGTTATGTGTGGAGCAATGGAGATAAAACACCTACAGCTACATTTAAATCCCCAGGAGGAGATTTGTCGTTGGTTCTTTCTGATACTGCGACTAAATGTTCGGTGAAGGTATCCACCAAGGTTAATTTCTTAGAAAATAGGTATGTAATGCCCCAAAAAGACTTTTCTATTTGCATGGACAGCCCGATTCCATTTCCGATCCAATTGAATTCGAGCATGAAAGACTTGAAATTTAAGTGGTCAGGACCTTCAATGACATCAGCTGACACAACCAATAAAATTTTAGTTAAAACCAGCGGTAGCTACCAAGTAAAAATTACCGACAAAGAAAATTGTGTTATGAATAATACGTTTCCCGTTTCCGATAAATGTGAGCCTATTATTATTGCACCCAGCATTTTTACACCCAATGGGGATGGTAAAAATGATTATTTTTCTCCCTTACCTAAAGTTGCCAAACGTGTAGAAATTTTAAGTCTTCAAATTTTTAACCGTTGGGGTGAAATGATATTTTCCAAATCGGGATCCTCCGATTTACAGTGGGATGGTAAATCAAATGGGCTAAGAGTTCCTCAAGATTCCTATGCGTGGGTTGTCCAATATAAGGCCGTAGATTTTCCAGAAAAAGGTATTCAGACCATTCGGGGAGCAGTCATTGTGGCCTATTAACATATTGACCGTTAAGTAAATACATTTCCGTTTAATAATTTTTTGCTGATTTTCAAAAGCTCTTACATTTACTTTGATTTTAAGTTTAGAACGCATTTAAAATCAATCGTATGAAATTTCAACACATTGTTTCTGTTTTTTGCTTTTTATTCTTGAGCTCCTGCGCTTCCATGCCCACTTTGCCTAGTAAAGAATTTAAAGTCGCTATTAGCTCTGTTCCAGAAGGAGCTGATGTTCAGCTGAATGCATATTACGTTGGCAAAGCCCCTTTAACATTGACCATCAATACCAATTCCAGCAATTTCATTTACATAAGTAAAGTAGGATTTGCAGGTCAAAGAATCAATTTGGATGGAAAGCAAAGTGAAATTAAAGTCCAACTCGTAAAAGAATGAAAATAACTTTTCTGACTCGCTTGTTGGCCTACTGGCAAGGAAACAAAGTAGTAACTCTGTATTCAACTTCAAACAATCGCGTGTATACTACGATTGCCATTAAAACTAAAAACCAATGGATTTGTCAATTTCCTATTTTCGATAAAGAATGGGAATATATTTCGATTACCCTTTTGGCGAATGGGAACTTAAAATTTACAGATTCAAAATTTGAGAATGCCGGTATCGATCGCTGGCGTTAATTAATAAGCTCTAACTTCTACCCCCTTCATAAAATTCACGAAGGCTTTGTTGACGACTTGGTTTCCACCTGGAGTCGGGAAATTTCCTGTAAAATACCAATCGCCTAAATGGTTAGGACACGCGACATTTAAATTTTCTACCGTTTGATAGATCACAGAAACTTCGGCTTGAAGGTGTTTCGGCTTAACAATTTCAGCAATCTTATTTGAAATTTCTTCGTTGGTAAATGGCTCATAAATAGCCTTGACAAAATTCTCTGAAGTTGCGGTGCCATTTTCTAGCGCCACTAAACATTTTAAGTTAACCTCGTCTAAAATATTTTCAAGCCCTCTTTCTTGTAACAAGGCTAATGCAGCTCTAAAGGCTACAAAATCCTTCATTTTCGACATATCGATGCCATAGCAATCGGGATACCTGATTTGTGGTGCCGAGGAAACAATCACGATTTTCTTAGGGGACAGTTTATCCAAAAGGCTTAATATACTTTTCTCTAAGGTCGTACCCCGAACGATGGAATCATCTATTAACACAACCGAATCGACACCCTTGTTGATCACTTCATAGGTCGTATCATACACATGAGATACCATGTCGTCTCGTTGGTCGTCGCTCGCAATAAATGTTCGAACTTTGACATTTTTGGAAATAAGTTTTTCGACCCTCGGTCTAAAAGTCAACAATTCTTCTAATTCTTCCTCAAACAATATCCCATCCATGATGGCTTTTTTTCTTTCTTTGGCCAAATGATCTTCCAAACCGTCAATCATACCTAGAAATGCCGTTTCTGCCGTATTGGGGATATAAGAAAAAACGGTGTTTTTTAAATCATGGTGTACCTCATCTAAAATTTGAGGAATTAATAATTGGCCCAGTTTTTTACGCTCATGGTAAATATCGGGATCTGAACCCCTTGAGAAATAAATGCGCTCAAAAGAACATGATTTTTGTTCTAATCGGTCTATGAAGGCTGCCTCCTTAACGGATCCGTCCATCGCTATCACGAGGGCGTGACCAGGAGTTACTTCTTTGATTTCTGAATATTCGCAATCAAATGACGTTTTAATGGCTTGTTTTTCTGAGGCAACGACCACAACTTCATCATCGATGTAATAAAAAGCAGGACGAATTCCGGCAGGATCTCTAGCGACAAAAGCCGATCCAAATCCCGTCATGCCCACCATCGCGTAACCTCCGTCAAAATCTTTGCATGATCTTTCTAGAACACGCATTAAATCTATTTTTTCAGCTAGGATATCCGATAACTCAGGATTTTCGTATTTGTCGCGGTATTTTAAAAATTGTCTTTGGTTTTCTTCATCCAAAAAATGACCAATTTTTTCCATCACGGTGACGGTATCCACTTTTTCTTTGGGATGCTGACCTAAGGAAACCAATTTGTCAAACAAATCATCCACATTGGTCATGTTGAAATTTCCCGCCATCACTAAATTTCTAGAACGCCAGTTGTTTTGACGCAACATGGGATGGCAATTTTCAATCTCATTTTGGCCATGGGTACCATATCGCAAGTGCCCAAGGAGCACTTCCCCAGTAAATGCCACATTATCTTGCCACCAAACCGCATCTTTTGAGGCATCGATGCCAGTATCGCGTTTGGTTTCTTTGGCTAACTTATTCGCTTTCTTAAATTTCTTATCTATTTTTCCAAAAATATCGGAAACGGCTTCGGGTTCTACAGATCTGTACCGACTGATATAGCGATGACCCGGTTTTACATTGATTTTGATATTGGCAACCCCCGCTCCATCTTGCCCCCGATTCACTTGCTTTTCCATCATTAAATACAACTTTTTAAGGCCGTACATGGGGTTATTGTATTTATCCAAATAGTACTGAAATGGCTTACGTAATCGGATTAGAGCTATTCCGCATTCGTGCTTAATGGAATCAGACATTAGATATTATTTCTAGGAGAAGAATTCGTTTCAAAATCAAGTCAAAATTAGGGAATTATTAGGGAAGCCAAGCGTTAATTTTACATTTTTTTAATCTATAAATTCCAAAAATTAAAAATAAAGTTTGGTGTAAGAAGACAAAGGATAATTGCAGCCGCTATGACTCCAAAAATCCACATATTTTTTTCATTTTTCATTTCTTGATTTACATCCGATTTTTTAAAATAAATGTAAAACGGAATTTTCAAATAATAGAATACCGATACCGCTGTGGCGAAAATACCGACTGTTAATAAAGTGATCGTCGCTATGTTGGAATGTGCCTGGATCGATTCCCAAAGCAATGAAAAATAAGTGATTTTGGCTAAGAAAGTTCCCGCAGGCGGGAGTCCAATGAGTGCAATAAAACCGACAAATAATAAGAGCGATTTAATGGGTTGCGATTTTGACAAACCTTTCCATATATCCAAATTATCTACAACGTCATCTTCGGTTTGAAGTTCGGCCAAGAAGAAGACTAAAATGGTGCTCAAACCATACGCTAAGCCATAAAATAATAATGCTTCTGTGGCTTCTTTGGCAGGCGAAAGCCAAACCATGGCCATAAATCCCCCATGAGCAATGCTCGAATACGCGAGTAAACGCTTGGTATTTGTCTGCCTTAAAGCGCCTAAATTTCCTATCAAAAGAGTTAGAATAGCCAATGCAGCAATATACACACTCATATCTGTAGGTATGAAATGAATCATTCGAATTCCTAACCAGGTCACGGCAATTTTAGGGGCAATCGAAATCCAAGCCATCCAAGGTGCTGATAAGGTTTCTAAAACATCCGGACTCCATGGTTGGAATGGCGCCCATGACATTTTAAAGAGTAAAGCGCAGGAAATAAGACCTAAACTAAGGCCAATAAACAGTGGATCCGCTGAGGAAAAAACGCGCGTAAAGGCTGGGTTGCTAAAGGACATCGTACCGGAAAGACCATACATGAGCGAGACTCCATATAGAAATATAGCGGATGTAGCCATGCCAAAAAGTACATAAGGCAATGCCGCTCGAGCACCTTCTGAATCTTTTCGGATGCCGGCTAACAAATAAATGCCCAAAGACATTAATTCAATAGACAAAAATAGGCTGAGCCAATGGTTACTGATTCCCGTTAAAAGGGATCCAGATAGAATACTTAAAAATCCTATTTGCTCTTCAATGCTTAATTTTTTCCCCGTAATTTGACTGACCATCAAGATTAAAAAGCCTAAGGCTAAAATCAATAAATTGATCGAGTTGCTAGCAGTTGTAATCCAAAATAAAGAAAAGGAGGCAAAGCCGTTGTGGCCATTTTGTTGCCTTTGAAAAGCTAAAGTTATAACAAAAAGTAAGCTTAATAAGGAAATGAAATAACGCCAAGAGGAACTGGATTTTTCTGGCTTTCCGTGGATAAATAATTCGACAAATATGCTTAAAATGAGTAAGCCAAGAACTAAAATTTCCGGAAGCATCAATGAAAATCCTTGAACGATTTGGTCCAATTTTACGGATAATCCAGCAAGGGTTTCAGCAGAAAACATGTTCAAATTTAGTGTTTTTTGGCAGGTATTTTTTGACTTAAGTAAAAAGCCGTAGGATTATTTTTTAAATGAATCATTTCTTCAGGGCTTCCTTCAAAGCATAAATGACCTCCCTGCTCTCCACCTTCCGGGCCTAAGTCGATGATATGGTCAGCACATTTAATGACCTCCATATTATGTTCAATAATCACTACCGTGTCACCTTGTTCCACTAAATCATTTAAGGCTTTAAGTAATTTTTTGATGTCATGAAAGTGTAAACCAGTCGTAGGTTCGTCAAAAATAAACAAGCTTTTTCCTTTGTTTGAATTTCCCTTTCCTAAAAAACTGGCCAATTTTACGCGTTGCGCTTCCCCGCCAGAAAGTGAATTCGAGGACTGCCCCAGTTTAATGTAACCGAGTCCTACTTGGTATAGGGGGTCAATTTTCTCCGCTATGCGTGGCAGTTTTTCGCTGAAGAAAGGTATGCTTTCTTCCACGGTCATGTCCAAAATTTCAGCTATGTTTTTGTCTTGGAAAGTAACCTCTAAAATTTCTTGTTTGAAGCGACGGCCTGCACATGATTCACAGGTTAGTTTGATGTCAGCCATAAACTGCATTTCAATCGTTATTTCGCCTTCCCCTTGGCACGTTTCGCAGCGACCACCCTCCACATTAAAAGAAAAATGTGCGGGTTTATATCCCCTTGATTTTGACATGGGCAGTTCGGAATACAATAGCCGAATGGCGTCATATGCTTTAATATAGGTGATCGGATTTGATCTGGACGACTTCCCAATGGGTTGTTGGTCCACCATTTCCACCCCTGAAATCTTCTGTAAACTTCCCTTTATTTCCCTGAATCTGCCGGTTTCCTCGGTGCCCAACTGGAGATTTCTCAACAAAGCAGGGTATACTATTTTTCTGATGAGGGTAGATTTTCCAGACCCACTGACCCCCGTCACCACAGTCATAATTCCTAATGGAATTTTGACATCTAGATTTTTCAGGTTGTTTTCTTGTGCCCCTATGATTTCGATATGGGCCAACGCTTTTCTTCGAATCGTTGGAACGTCAATCTGGTCTGCTCCATTTAAAAAACGTAGAGTATGGCTATCCGTTATTTTATCAGCCAATGCATCTTCTAGATTTCCCTGGAAGATGAGTTGGCCCCCATGCCTTCCCGCCTCAGGACCAATGTCAATAATCTGATCTGCAGCGCGCATGATTTCTTCTTCATGCTCAACGACTATGACGGTGTTGCCCATTTTCTTCAACATATCCAGCACAGAAATCAGTCTTTCTGTATCTCGAGGGTGCAGGCCGATACTCGGTTCATCCAAAATGTACATGGAACCTACCAACGCACTGCCCAACGAAGTGGCTAATTTGATTCGTTGAAACTCACCGCCTGATAAGGTCGAACTAAGCCTATTTAAAGTTAAATAACCTAAACCCACCCGATTCATGTAGTCCAGGCGATTATTTATTTCAATCAATATTCTTTTCGCGATCGATTGATCATGTTCGCTCAATTCCAAGGAATCAAAAAATGCTTTTACTTTTGACATAGGCCAAAGCACCAAGTCGATAATCGACGTGTTGTGAATTTTAACATAGGCCGCATCTCCCCTCAACCTTGATCCTTGGCATTCAGGGCAAGTTGTTTTTCCCCGGTAGCGCGATAACATAACCCGGTATTGAATCTTATAGGTTTCTTTTTCTAGGTGTTCAAAAAATTGCGTTAAACCCGAAAAATATTTGTTGCCTTTCCAAAGCAGTTTTTTCTCACTGTCAGAAAGATCTTTGTAGGGTCTGTGAATGGGGAAATCAAAATGTATTCCATTGCGCAATAGTGGATGGAGCCACTCACTCATTCGCTCACTTCTCCAGGGTGCGATGGCCCCTTCGTAAACCGATAAATCATGATCCGGGATCACTAAATCAGGATCTAGGCCCAATACTTTTCCATAGCCTTCACAGTTTTTGCAAGCACCGTATGGGTTATTGAAAGAGAATAAATTTAAGCTAGGTTCTTCAAAAGCGATGCCATCTAATTCAAATTTATTGGAAAATATTTTTCGTTTTTGGCCCTCAATTTCGATCCAACAAACCCCTTCGCCTTCGAAATAGGCTGTTTGAACGGAATCCCCTAATCTGAAAATGGTTTCTTCATCTTCGGGTTGGCTAATTAATCGGTCTATCAGTATGGCGATTTCAGTGGGCTTTTTACTGAGCGATTTCAATTGGCCTTCATCCTCAACGAGCTCTTCTAGGTCAATGATTTCTTTCTCAAATTTTAATCTTGTATAGCCTTTTTGAATTAAGAGTTGGCATTCATCTTTCAACGCTCTTTCTGTATTTGGAACCAAAGGCGCTAAAATGAGCACTTTTTTTTGTGCATGTGTTCCCACCCAATCCACGATCGTCGAAACAGAATCTTTTTTAACTTCCTTTCCTGACGTAGGCGAATATGTTTTACCAATGCGGGCAAATAGTAATTTCAAGTAGTCGTAAATTTCCGTGCTAGTCCCGACGGTGGACCGAGGGTTTTTTGTATTTACTTTTTGCTCAATGGCAATGGCGGGCGACACTCCTTTGATATAATCTACCGCAGGTTTCTCCATCCTGCCTAAGAATTGGCGCGCATAAGAATTTAGACTCTCGACATACATTCGTTGGCCCTCCGCAAATAACGTATCAAAGGCCAATGATGATTTACCAGATCCAGAAAGTCCCGTGATGACCACAAATTGATTTCTAGGAATAGCCACATCCACATTTTTCAAATTGTGGACACGAGCACCTTTAATTATGATGTGTGTTTTCGGGTCGAGATTTTCGATGGCCGACGAGCTAACGATGCCCGTTTTTATATCATTCATGGGACAAAAATAAAGCTTTTAACTTGATAAAAATTATCAATGGATAGATTTTTAAAATCCCAATTTCTATGTGATATTTGAGTTGCGATTTGTAGCTTTGCTAAATCTCAAATTTTTAAAGTTTAAGAGTGATTGTCGCATGAAAATTTTTATGATGAATAGGATAGTAGTACTGATTTTATTTTCTTTTTTGGCTTACACGCCTTCATTATTAGCACAAGATCCAATCGTGATTAAAGAGGAGGGGGCTAGAGGTGATTTGGATATAGAGCCTGATGTGAGCGAACTTAGTTTTAGGGAGCGATTGCATTTTGGCGGTGGTGTTACTGGTTTGAGTTTTGGTAATCCTACTAGTATTGGTATTTCTCCTATGGCGGGTTATTTACTCGCAAAAAATACGATTATAGGCCTTGGGATGACCTATCAGTATTATTCCATAAATTATGCGGGTTTTAAAGCTACTAGTAATTTATTAGGTGAGCGTATTTTCGTACGCCAACAAATTCCTGCATTATCTGCTTTGATAGGCCAAGGATACCTAACGGCACAGTTGGAAAATTTCAACAACATGTCTCCAGGTTCCACAGGAAGTTATTCAAATCCATTTTTAGTCGGCATTGGAATTGGCTCTAGAATCGGAATTAATTTGTCCCTCATGTATGATTTAAATTATTCAGAAACTTCAGGAAAGCAGTCTCCCTATGGCTCAGCGTTTGTTGTTCAGGTAGGCGGATTTTTCTTTTAATTATTTTTTGTTTTTTTAAAACAATTTGGCTTTAAATCAGTCTTGTATATCGGTAAGAAATTCATAAATTCGAATTCATTTTATTAACATATGTCTACATCTACTTTTGCAGAACCTTTATTGGTTGAAGATCCTAATCGTTTCGTTTTATTTCCTATAAGACATGATGATATTTGGCAGTTTTATAAGAAAGCGGAAGCGTCCTTTTGGACTGCGGAAGAAATTGATTTACAACAAGATTTAGCTGATTGGAAAAAAATGAATGACGGCGAGCGTCATTTTATTTCTCATGTTTTGGCATTTTTTGCAGCATCCGATGGAATTGTTAATGAAAATTTAGCCAACAACTTTTTGAAAGAAGTTCAATATGCGGAGGCTAAATGTTTTTATGGTTTCCAAATCATGATGGAAAACATTCATTCAGAAACCTATTCATTGTTAATCGACTCTTATATCAGCGATCCAAAAGAAAAGGATCATTTGCTTCGTGCGATTGAAACGATTGATTGCGTGAAGAAGAAAGCAGATTGGGCATTAAAATGGATTGAGAGTGATAATTTTGTTGAGCGTTTAATTTCATTTGCTGCGGTAGAGGGAATTTTCTTCTCAGGTAGTTTTTGTTCAATATTTTGGTTGAAAAAGCGTGGTTTAATGCCAGGCTTATCCTTTTCAAACGAGTTGATTTCTCGCGACGAAGGTTTGCATTGTGATTTTGCTTGTTTGTTATATACAGACCACATTAAAAATAAAATTTCTCAAGAACGTATTTATGAGATTATCTTAAATGCTGTTGAGATTGAAAAAGAATTTGTGACAGTGGCTCTTCCTGTTTCATTGATCGGAATGAATGCTGAATTAATGTGTCAGTACATTGAATTTGTTGCAGATCGTTTATTGATTTCTTTGGGATGTAAGAAAAACTACAATGCAGTTAATCCATTTGATTTCATGGAAATGATTTCATTGCAGGGGAAAACAAATTTCTTTGAGAAGCGCGTGGCTGAATATCAAAAATCGGGTGTTATGTCAGATAAAGATTCAATGTCTTTTTCGATGGACGAAGATTTTTAAATCTAGACTTATGTACATTAAATGCCTTGATGAGAATCAGGGCATTTTTTTTGCCGTATACTTACCAACGTTCAAGGACCATCGGCAAAGAAAGTCCAATGATGATGCCCGAAATGACTAGAACATAATAGGTTAATTTTATTTTAAATAATTCTATTAGGATATTGGAAAAGAAGAGTATAGAAGCTACGACAATTATTTGGGCTAATTCCAAGCCTATATTAAACGCTAATAATGGGGATAAAATTGAACTTTCTTGGCCCAACAAACTTTGTAAATAATTTGAAAAACCTAGCCCATGGATTAAGCCAAAAATTGAGACAAGAATAAATTTGCGCCTCGACAGTTTGGTCGATTTGATTTTGGTCTCCTTAAAATTTAAATTGGCGAAAGCGGAAAATAAAATGGTGCAAGGAATTAAAAATTCGATCCAATTTTGAGAAAATTCAATCCATTTTAAAGTGGCTAAGGCTAAGGTCAACGAATGACCCAAGGTAAAAGCCGTTATTAATAGAAGGAGTTTTTTTGCGTCATAAAATTTGTAAATACATGTAATGGATAAAATGAATAACAAGTGGTCTAAGGCCTGTATATTCATGATATGCTGAAATCCTAAAACCAGATAGCTGTTAAATGTGGACATATATGACGTAATTTTCCCTAAAAATATTGAAATTTAAAGAATAAATTTAAAAAATCTTAAATGAGGTCATTTGATTACATCATTGTAGGTGCTGGTACATCAGGCTGCGTACTGGCAAATCGGCTTACAGAAAACCCTTCGATCCAAGTCTTATTAGTGGAGGCGGGAATGGACAGTCGTGATCCGAGGATTTTCACACCCTCTTCATACCCTTTATTAAATGGGACTAATATGAATTGGAATTTTTTTACCGAGCCTCAGAAAAATTTAGGAGGACGACAGATATACCAGCCGCGAGGTAAGGCGATGGGAGGGAGTAGCGCCATTAATTGCATGGCTTATATTCGTGGAAATAAAGCAGATTTTGAAAATTGGGAGTCGATGGGTTGCGGTGGTTGGTCCTATGCCGATATGCTTCCGTACTTCAAAAAGTCAGAAAATAACCTAGATATACACAATGAATTTCATGGCCAAGGGGGTCCTTTAACCGTTTCTAATCCAAGCCAAAATACTATTTTTGGTCAGGCATTTATCGAAGCATGTGGCTCTATTGGAATTCCTAAAAATGCCGATTTTAATGGCGCGAGCCAAATAGGAGCGGGCATGTTTCAGTTTGCTATTGCCGATGGCCAACGAGTGACCGGCGCCAGTGCGTTTATCAATCCGATTTTAAAAAGAAAAAATTTAAAGGTTATAAGCCAATTTCATGTCACTAATTTAGTCATGGAAGGTGATCAAGTTACCGGCATTGAAGGGCATTTGAAAAATGCGAAATCGAGTACCATTTTTAGAGCAGACCATGATGTTATTCTATCTGCAGGTTCTTTTCAGAGTCCACAAATTATGATGTTGGCCGGGATAGGCGACGCAGATTATTTGAAGTCTTTTGGCATAGAGCAGAAAGTTAATTTACCCGGAGTGGGTAAAAATTTGTCGGATCATGTTTTTGTCAATATGCATGCCGAGGCAAAAACACAACGTGCATCATTTAATGCAGCTATTTCCGTCCCTAATTTCCTGACCTATGTGACTAAAAAGAAAGGACCCCTTTCCGCAAGTCCTTTAGAAGGTTGTGCATTTTATGATTCGGTGAATCAATCTGACCAACCAGATTTACAATTTCATTTTTCTTCCGCGTGGTCCTTGGACATGTATGATTACAAAAAAATGCCCATTAACGACGGATTTACTTGTTTGCCTACTTTGTTGAAACCCGAAAGTAGAGGCTATGTAGGCTTGCACTCAAAGTCACCTTGGGATGCACCCAAAATAGACCCAAATTATTTATCCGATTCCGAAGGAAAAGATTTGGCTACCTTGAAAAGAGGCGTGAAACTAGCACATCAAATTTTATTGTCTGCTGAATTTGATCACCTTAGATTAGGCAACACATTGCCTTATCCCTCAGGTGAACTGACAGAGGAATTGATCCAAAAACACATCGAACGGGCGACAGAATGCGTTTATCATCCCATAGGCACTTGTAAAATGGGAAATGATGCGAGTTCGGTAACAGATCCAAATACGCTCCGTGTGAAGGGAATAAATGGCTTACGTGTCATTGATGCTTCCATCATGCCAGATTTAGTATCAGGAAATACAAATTCGATCGTGATGGCCATTGGCGAAAAAGGTTCTGATTTAATCTTAAATAATTATTAATTTGCACACCTAATAAATAAACATACTATGAAAAAAATCATTTTAATTTTAACTACTCTTGTTATGGCGGTAACCGCAAATGCACAAAAAGCGACTATTGAATCTTTACGCGAAGCTGAATTGAATCGATTTAAAGTGATGATTGCACAAGACGAAAAAGGCTTAGATGCGGTGATGCACGCAGATTTAGTTTACAATCACTCCAATGCCGTTACTGACAATAAAGTTAGTTATGTGGGATCTATCGTTTCAAAGAAAACTATTTACGCTTCGATTGAATCAGAGGAATTAACTCCACGTGTATATGGAAAATTCGGAATCATTACTGGAACTGCGAAAATTAAAAATCAAGCAAAAGATGGTTCATTTACATTCAATCACCTTAAATATACCGATGTTTGGATTTTTCAAGATAAAAGATGGCAGATGCTTTCTTGGCAATCAACGAAAATACTTAACTAATCGTAGCGGCAAAATTTTCAATTTCAAGATAAATCAGGGCTAATTCCGAAGGCTTTATGCAATAGGGAGGCAAGATGTATAAGGTATTACCTAGGGGTCTCAAAAGGATCCCTTTTTTTATAAAATGGTCGTAGGCTTTTCCTCGGATAGGATTTAAATAACCATCTTTTTCAACGGTCTCTAGTTCGCAGGCTATAATCGTGCCAACACATCTTACATTTTTGATGGTCGAATGTCCGGCCATTTTGATTTTCCATGCTTCATGACTTATCTCGATGGCCGCGATATTAGACCAAGTAGCTTCCTCCTCCATCAGGTCCATACTAGCGTTCGCTGCCGCGCAGGCGAGGGGATTTGCCGTGAAGGAATGGGAATGAAAAAGCGTCTTCTTTCGATCTGAAGATAGAAAAGACTGAAATAAAGGATCCGAACAAACAGTAACACCCAAGGCCATCATGCCACCGGTTAAACCTTTTGACAAGCAAACGATATCCGGTTTTTGTTGCAAATAGTCCATCGCAAACCATTTACCAGTACGACCAAAACCCGTCATGATTTCATCGGAAATGCTGATCAATCCCTGATCTTTTGTTAATGAAATGATCTTATCTAAGGTTTCAGCCGCATACATGTTCATGCCACCAGCACCTTGAATTAAGGGTTCAAAAATGATGGCCGCATATCCCTCCGCCTGCTTTAATTTAGTTTCTAATGCTTCTAGACATAAAGCTTCATTTTTGGGATTAGGAATAAATTCTACCTCAAAAAGCATGTCTTGAAATGGTGCATTGAAGGAGCTGGGAGCGCCTAAACTCATCGCCCCAAACGTATCTCCGTGGTAAGCATCTTCAAACGCAATAATTTTCCTTCGCTTTTCATTGCCTTGATTATGAAAGAATTGTAAGGCCATTTTGATCGCGACCTCTACGGCGGTAGACCCATTATCCGAGTAAAATACTTTTTGGAAATTGGCCGGCAAGTGGCTTAATAATCTTTCGGCTAAGCGAATTGCAGGCTCATGAGTAAAACCCGCAAAAATGACTTGTTCTAATTTGAGCGCTTGTTCATACACTTTTTGGGCCATGTAAGCATTTGCGTGCCCATGTAAATTTACCCACCAAGAAGCGATGGCGTCAATGTATTGTTTTCCGTCCTCATCATATAAATAGACTCCCTCGCCACGTACGATAGCGATGGATGAAGGTTCGATAAAATGTTGCGTAAATGGATGCCAAACAACTTTTTGATCTCTTTCTGATAGACTAATTTGAGATGGATTTGGCATATTTAATAATGGTTTCTATCGTAATTTCCTGTTCTTGTTGGACACGCAAAACTACGGGTAATTGCGTATACTTTAAAATGAATTTTTCTCCAGACGGATTTGAAGGTCCATTGAAGACAATTCCCATGATGGGAATGTGGTTGTCCTTGAGTACTTGGTAGGTTAATAACGTATGATTGATGCTACCCAAGTAATTTTTACTTACCAAAAGTACGGGTAAAGCTATTTTTTTTATCAGATCTAAATTCGTTTGATGGTCATTGACTGGCACGAGAATTCCTCCTGCCAGTTCCACAATTAATGTGTTGGATGTTTGTGGCAATTGAATTTTTTCTAGGTCAATCCTAACCCCGTCGATCTCTGCAGCCGTATGTGGGGAAAGCGGTTGGCTTAATACATAACTAGAATCCCAAACTTTTAAGTTGGGCAATTGGGTCATTTTTTTTATAAATAAAGCATCTGCTTCCTCCGGATTTCCAGATTGAATCGGTTTCCAGTAGTCAGCCTGTAGCGCTTGAGTAAAGATGGCCGATATGAGGGTTTTGCCAATTTCAGTTCCAATTCCCGCGACAATAAATGATTTATGCATGGGTTTCCATGGTTTTTATGAGAGCCAAAATAGCTTCTTTTTTTGTCAAGCTGTTGAGCGTGATGCGTATTCTTTCCTCTCCTTTTGGGACGGTGGGATAAACAATCGCTTTGACGGCAAATCCAGCTTCTTGTATCTCTAATGCTTTCTTTTTAACGGCTTTGTTCCCAGCGATGAAAAAGGTTTGAATGGCTGTTTTACTAGGTCCCCAATGGCTTGATTTAGCATGTTCATTAAAATATGCTATATTTTCCTTTAATTTTTTTCGTAAGTCACTCTGCGTTTCCAACAAACCTAATGTAGTCGATAAGCTCGATATATGATGGGGGCTTGGGGCGGTTGAGTAAATAAAGGGTCGGGCGAAATTGATTAGAAAATCAATTAACGTTTGTGAGCCTAAAACGACTGCCCCTGCATTTCCCCAGGCTTTTCCAAAAGTAATGACTCGAGCAAATATCTCTTTTTCGATGCCCATTTCTACCGCTAATCCATTTCCAATAGGTCCATAGACTCCACCTGCATGGGCTTCGTCCAGGATTATTTCCGCGTTGTATTTATTTTTTAAATGGACTAATTCCCTCAAAGGTGCCAGGTCGCCATCCATGGAATATACGGATTCAACCACAATCCATTTGGGCGTTTCGAGGGGATATTCACGTAATTTATTTTCTAAATCCGCTAGGTCATTATGGGCAAATATTTTACGTTCTGCTTTTGATAAGCGCAAGCCGTCGATTAAACTTGCGTGCAATAATTGGTCACAAAATACGACTTGATCTTTTTGAGCGATGGATGAGATTAAACCTACATTGGCATCGTATCCACTACTAAACAATAAAGATGCCTCTGCCTGATGAAAATCGGCGCATTTTCTTTCAAATTGGTCCACCTGAATGGATTGTCCTGAAATCAATCTCGAGCCAGTGGATCCATTAATAGAAGTCAAATTAGATTTTAATGCTTTAAAATCAGCGTCAATTTTATCTGTTAGCGATTGATTCTTAGCTAGTCCTAAATAATCATTGGAGCAAAAATCGACCAAGTGATTCACAGAAATCAATGAACGAACAAGGCCATTTTCTTGGCGTTCTACGAGTTGATTATGTAAAATTTGCTGGTGAGATTTCATCATGTATTTCCCTCGCAAATTACGAATTTTAGGCTGATATGGAGCGAATTACCCACAGATTCCATCAAAATTGATTAAGTAATAGATCATTTCGATTAAAAATGATGAAAAATGTTTGACAATCTAATATATGTAATGTAGTATTGTACTGTGTTTCAATGTCGTAAGCACCTCAATAAAAACAATCCCAGTTCATTTCAATCTTTTAATCATCATCTGATCCACTTTTTGTGTATTGATTTAATGTTTCAAAGAGGATCTTTTGATCAGAAATAAGGTTTGTTAAATCAAATTAAGAATATTCATTTCACCATTTTATGGAAGAAAAACCAATTAGGAAAGTAAAAAAAGTCGCGGAAGAATTACCTACAAATGATCGTCCTAAGCGTCAAAGAATTCAAAAATCTACGGAAGAACCTGCTTTAGCTCCAATGCCTAGCTCAACTATTGAGCCTGGAATTAACGTAAGCGATTCGACTCCAGAGGTTGCGGAAACTAAATCAGAGCCAACATCAGAAGTAAAACCACCAAGGCCTGCTAAGAATTTTCGCCCTCGCCAAGAGCGTCAGCAACCTGAAGTGGAGGAGGCTCCGATTGAATATGATGCGATTGCTCCTAATGAAGATGAGGTGGTTGATACGTCATTTATCACCAATAATGACAATGTGGTGGATTCAAAGGTGTCTCCTACGGATGCACCTGTTGATTTAGATAAATTACCCAAAGAAGAAACCCCAACTCAAAATACCCAACAGTTTAAGCCTCGTTCAAACTACAATCAGATCATCAAAGAGTTAGATGGTTTGATCGATAATGAAGGTGTGTTGGAAATTATGCAAGAAGGTGGATATGGCTTTATGCGATCTTCCGATTATAATTATTTAGCTTCTCCTGATGATATTTATGTCTCTCCATCTCAAATCAAAATGTTTGGTTTGAAGACTGGTGATACTATTTTAGGTAAAATTCGTCCACCCAAAGAAGGTGAAAAATACTTTGCATTATTGAAAGTAGAATCCGTAAATGGTAAGACGACGGATGAAATTCGTGATCGCATCAACTTTGAATACCTGACACCTCTTTTTCCTGAGGAAAAATTAAATTTGTCTACTTCAGCAGATAATTATTCAACGCGTATTTTAGATTTATTTGCGCCGATAGGAAAAGGCCAGCGTGGAATGATCGTAGCCCAACCCAAAACGGGTAAAACGGTTTTATTGAAAGATATAGCCAATGCAATCTCTCGAAACCACCCTGAAGTTTATTTGATTATTTTGTTGATCGACGAGCGTCCGGAGGAAGTAACGGACATGCAACGTTCAGTACGTGCAGAAGTGATTTCGTCCACCTTTGATGAGCAAGCAGAGCGCCACGTAAAAGTGGCTAGTATTGTATTAGAAAAGGCAAAACGAATGGTTGAATGTGGTCACGATGTGGTTATCTTGTTGGATTCCATCACTCGATTAGCCCGTGCGTACAATACAGTCGTTCCATCTTCTGGAAAAATATTATCTGGGGGTGTGGATGCAAACGCATTACACAAGCCCAAACGTTTCTTTGGTGCAGCTAGAAATGTCGAAAATGGAGGTTCATTAACGATTATTGCAACGGCCTTGACGGAAACAGGTAGTAAAATGGATGAGGTAATTTTCGAAGAATTTAAGGGAACGGGTAACATGGAATTGCAATTGGATCGTAAATTGTCCAATCGCCGAGTGTACCCTGCTATTGATATTACTGCTTCAGGTACGCGTCGTGAGGATTTGTTGATGGATCCTGCGGTACTCCAACGTGTTTGGATTTTGCGTAAGCACATGTCTGATATGAATTCTGTAGAGGCCATGGAATTTTTACAGCAACAGATGAAGGGAACAAGAACGAACGAAGAGTTCCTTGTTTCGATGAATCGATAAATGGATTTACTCCAACCTGTTTGGTTCATCGGCCATGGTAGCCCCATGAACGCGTTGATGGATAATCCATTTACGCAGGTTTTGGGCCAAATGGGTCGTCAAGCGCTTGAAAAAAATCCACCCAAAGCTATTTTGGTGGTATCGGCACATTGGTTGAGCCGCGGAGGAACCTACGTTCAAGCCAGTCCCAAACCCGAAACTATCCACGATTTCGGCGGTTTTCCGCCGGCTTTACACGCCTTTCAATATCCTGCGCCGGGTAGTCCGGAAACCGCGGAGCTTTTGGCTTCCGGTTCTCAGAAAATTCAAAAGACCTTGGAATGGGGATTGGACCATGGAGCTTGGACGGTGTTATGCCATTTATTTCCTGGGCATGATATCCCAACTTTCGAAATGTCGATCGATTATGGCCAACCATTATCTTACCATGTGACCTTAGCGCAGGAATTACAATTCTTACGTTCACAAGGTGTATTGATCATCGGTAGCGGAAATATCGTACATAATTTACAGGCCAGTGTAGCAAATTTATCCCGGGGCGAGGAACATTTTGCCTACGACTGGGCGCAAGAATTCGATGCTTGGTCGACCGAAAAAATTGTCGATAAAAATCTGACAGATTTACTGGCCTATACTTCGGCTCCCGGAGGCGCACACTCGGTGCCTACGCCGGATCATTACATACCGATGTTGTACTCATTGGCATTGGCCAGGAAACAAGAAGAAGTGCGATTTACGTATGATCAATTAGTTTATGGAGGAATCTCCATGCGCTGTTTTGAAATCAGTTAATTGATAAAATGACTTTTTCAATGAGCGCACAGGCTTCATCCATTTGATCTTTAGTGATGGTCAAAGGTGGCGCGAGCCGAATTTTATTTCCATGCGTCGGTTTCATAAGCAGGCCTTCTTTCATTAATTTCAAACAAATGTCATAGGCCAAAGGGCTTTCCTCATCTGTATCGATTTCGATAGCACATAATAACCCTTTGCCACGAACCCCGCGAATTAGGCTGGTTTTTTTAGCTAATGATTTTAAATATTGCATAAGTTGGGCGCCCCTCGCTGCTGCATTTTCGACTAATTTTTCATCCGCAATAATAGACAAAGCTGTCACGGCCAACGCACAGGCTAAGGGATTTCCTCCAAAGGTCGACCCATGTTCGCCAGGTTTTAGCGTGAGCATCACTTCGTTTGAAGCTAACACCGCTGAGACTGGCATAAAACCACCCGAAAGGGCTTTGCCTAATAATAAAATATCAGGTTTAACGCCTTCATGTTGGCAGGCCAACCACGCCCCCGTCCTCCCCAATCCCGTCTGAATTTCATCTGCGATGAACAAAACGTGATGTTTTTGACATAGTTCGTACGCCGCTTTTAAATAGCCAGCAAAGGGCACAATGACCCCAGCTTCGCCTTGAATAGGTTCTAGCATGAAGGCTGCCACATTCGGATTTGCCAAGGCGAGTTCCAAAGCTTCCAAATTCTGGTAAGGGATTTTGGTAAAACCGGGTGTAAAGGGCCCGAAATTCTTATAACTACTAGGGTCTGACGAAGAAGATATGGCTGCGATGGTCCGTCCCCAAAAATTACCTTCCGCCACGATGATTTCCGCTTGGTTGCTAGTG
Source organism: Aquirufa sp. (assembly GCA_044349095.1). Taxonomy (GTDB): domain Bacteria; phylum Bacteroidota; class Bacteroidia; order Cytophagales; family Spirosomataceae; genus Aquirufa. The sequence continues at coordinate 33,115 of JBIKRO010000005.1, forward strand.
ACTCCTTTGACTTCATAGGCCCATTTTCGAGCTAATTTGACCGAGGATTCCCCGGCTTCTACACCAGTATTCATGAAGAGAACTTTGTCGTAATGAAACCGCGTAGCTAATGCTTTTTCGGCGAGGCCTAATTGGGTATTATGAAAGGCCCTAGAACTGAGCGTTAATTTTTTAGCTTGGGACACCATCGCCTCGATCAGTCGAGGATGACAATGCCCCTGATTCACTGCTGAATAGGCCGATAAAAAATCCATATAGCGCTTGCCATCCACATCCCAAACATAAATGCCATCACCTTTTTCCAAAACCACCGGCATAGGATGGTAATTGTGGGCGCCAAAATCCGATTCAATTGCGATGTAATCTGCTGCGTTCATAGGAAAAAACAAAGACGCATAAAGCGCCTTTGTCTGAATTTGAATGTAAAGAAAATTAAAGGATCTCGTAGATACCCGCCACTCCTTGGCCACCACCCACACAAGCGGTCACCATGCCGTATTTTTTATTTCGACGGCGAAGTTCATGGAATAGTTGGATAGACAATTTTGCTCCCGAACAACCCAGTGGATGTCCCAATGCGATCGCTCCTCCATTGACATTTACTTTTTCTTGATCGATGCCTAAAGTTTTGATGACGGCTAATGACTGTGCCGCAAAGGCCTCATTTAATTCAATCAAATCAATATCTGCTAAATTCAGTCCCGCTTTTTTCAAAGCGATTGGAATCGCTTCCACCGGCCCGATTCCCATAAGACTCGGTTCCACTCCTGCCGCTGCATAACTGAGCATTTTGGCAATGGGCTTCAACTTATACTGTTCCACAAATTTTTCTGAAACTACTAGTACAAAAGCCGCACCATCAGACGTTTGGGAAGCATTTCCGGCAGTTACCGAACCACCCATAGCAAACACCGGCTTTAATTTACCCAGCGCCTCTAATGTTGTATCTGCCCGAGGACCTTCGTCCTGAGAAACCACCCATTCACGTGTTTTCTTCGTACCTGATTTGGCATCGAAATAATTTTCAGACACTTTCACGGGAACAATTTGATCTGTAAATAAGCCTGCTTTTTGAGCAGCTAATGCTTTTTGATGCGAAGCAAAAGAAAAAGCATCTTGCTCTTCACGCGTCACATTGTATTTTTTACTTACTTCTTCCGCCGTCAGTCCCATCCCGATGTAATAATCAGGGTGCTCATTGGCGATTCCGTAATTTAATACCGTTTTGTGGCCCATCATCGGCAACATGGTCATCGATTCCGTTCCACCGGCAATAATACAATCCGCCATGCCCGAGGCTACTTTGGCTGATGCCAACGCAATGGCTTCCAATCCTGAACCGCAGTAGCGATTGATGATAAATCCTGGAACACTTTTTGGCAACGATAATAAAGAAATGTAGCGCGCCATTTGCATGCCTTGCTCCGCTTCCGGAATGGCATTTCCCACGATTAAATCGTCTACTAAAGCTGGATCCACCGATGGGACCTGCGCCATTAAATGTTTAATCACTTCTGCTGCCAAATCATCCGGCCGCATGGTACGAAATCCTCCTCGATTGGCCTTGGCTACCGCCGTCCGATATCCTGCTATTATGTATGCATTCATGTTCGTAATTGATTAATTTCTTAAAGGTTTTCCGCCACTTAATAGGCTTCCGATTCTGTCCATGGTTTTTTGTTCACCTGTCAACGATAAAAATGCTTCGCGCTCAAGATCCAATAAATATTGTTCGGTAACTTGTTGGGGTGCATCCAAATCCCCCCCACAAATAGCAAAGGCTAATTTATTTCCGATCAAGGCATCATGTTCCGAAATATATCGGCCCATCAACATCCCCTGAATTCCTGCCTTGAATAAAGCTAAACCTTGCTTGCCCTCAACCCAGACATCACTTCGGCGAGTTTTTTGTACATATCCCGCTTCAGCTAATAAGATGGCTTCTTTTTTCGCCTCACTAATGACTTGGCTTCGATTTAACACAATGCGATCCTGCGTTCTCAAATAGTTCATTTCCAACGCCTCATACGCAGAAGTACTCACTTTTGCTGTCGCGATATTCATGAAGGCTTGTTGGAGTCGGTTCAACTCCACATCTCCAGTTCTCCGGGCATCTCCCATTCTCAAAGCCATCTCTTTTGTTCCTCCACCCGCTGGAATTAAGCCTACGCCCACTTCCACTAAACCCATATACAATTCTGAATGGGCCACAATTTTATCTGCGTGTAAGTTGATTTCGCAACCACCTCCTAATGCTAAGGTATGCGGCGCCACCACTACAGGAATGCTGGAATAGCGAACACGCATCATGGATTCTTGGAATGTAGCAATCATCTGGTTCACCTCGTCGAATTTCTTCTCGATGCCAAACATGTACAACATGCCTAAATTTGCACCGGCCGAAAATGCCTCATTCGATTCATTCCCAATAACCAAACCACGAAAATCTTTTTCTGCGGTTTCAATCGCATAAGCGAGACCTTCTAGGACTCCTTGGCCCATCGTGTTCATTTTCGAATGGAATTCCAAACCTACGATGCCATCACCTAAATCGATGATGTGAGCGTCGTCATTTTTAAATACTGTGTTAGTCGGTTTAAGAATCGATAAACTGATTTGCTTTTCTTGGCCTGGAATAGCTTGATAGCTTTTGCTGGCCAAGTCATAATAGAGGCGTTTACCCCCTTCGGTTTTGTAGAAGGTTGAGTGGCCGAGGGCCAACATTTCAGCAACCCAAGGCGCTGGTGTTAAGCCTAATTCTGCCATCATCGTATTCGCCTTTTCGACGCCGATAGCATCCCAAGTTTCGAATACGCCCATTTCCCAACCAAAACCTGCACAAATGGCTTGGTCAATCTTAACCAAATCATCTGCAATTTCAGGTACTCGATTCGAAGCATAGCGGAAACCATCTAAGATTGTTTTGCGGTAAAATTCACCGGCGAGGTCTTGGCCCGCTAATAAAAGCGCAAAGCGATCGGCCAATTGGTCTACGGCCTTCGAACGCTCGAGGGTTTCAAAGGAAACTCGTTGGGCCGCCCGGTATTCAAACGTCTGTAAATCCAAACTTAAGATAACCGTTTTGCCTGTTGAGTCTTTAGTCTTTTTATAAAATCCTTGGCCCGTTTTATCTCCAAGCCATTTGTTGGCCATTAATTTTTGCATCATTGAAGGCAATTCGAAAATCGATTTGCTTTCATCTTCCGTTAATGCAGCCGATAAATTATTCGCTACATGAACGGTGGTATCTAAACCAACTACATCCGAAAGGCGGAAAGTTCCGGATTTCGGTCGGCCTACGACTTTAGAGGTTAATTTATCTACTTGCTCGACACTTAACCCTAATTCTTCCACCACTTTCATCGTCTGCATCATGGAATAAACTCCGATGCGGTTGGCGATAAAGGCAGGTGTATCCTTACATAAGACGGTTGTTTTGCCCAACTGCGTTTCGCCGTAGGCCAATAAAAATTCAACCACCGATGAATCCGTTTTTGGGGTCGGGATGATTTCTAATAAACGTAAATAACGGGGAGGGTTAAAGAAGTGTGTGCCACAAAAATGTGCTTGAAAATCAGCTGAACGACCTTCCGCCATTAAATGAATCGGTATTCCAGAAGTATTGGAAGTAATTAAAGTTCCATCTTTTCTGAATTGCTCCACGCGATCATACAATGATTTTTTGATGGCCAAATTCTCCACAACCACCTCCATAATCCAGTCGGCATCTGCGATTCCGGATAAATTATCATCAAAATTTCCTAATTGAATATTCGCCGCAAACCCTACTTGGTATAGAGAAGCAGGTTTCGATTTTAAGGTTTGTTGGAATGCTAGATTAACAATTCTATTCTTCACTAGAGGGCTGTCAAGCGATAAACCCTTCGCCTCTTCTTCTGCATTCAATTCTTTAGGAGCAATGTCTAAAAGAAGTACTTGCACCCCAATATTTGCGAAATGACAGGCTATACGTGAGCCCATAATTCCTGAGCCTAGTATGGCTACTTTTTTTATTGAACGATTCATTCGGGATGATTTTTGTTTTTAATAGTTTAATTGGGTTAACTCTTATTGGTTTTCAAAGAATAATCGTTTTAAAAAGCCAAGAAGTAAATATAAAAAAAAATTAAAGTGTTATGCAAGCATACTAAATTAAATTTTATAAAAGAAAATTAAAATCATAAATGCCGAAACTTAAGGCAATGAACGAAGATTAAATTAATCCGAATTTATGCGTTTTCTACGTAACTCGAAATCGGCTCGCAGGCACAAACCAAATTACGGTCTCCGTAGGCTGAATCTATTCTAGAGACGGTGGGCCAGAATTTCGCCGACTTCACATAGGGCAATGGGAACACTGCTTTTTCTCGAGTATATGGACGAGTCCACTCACCGATTAAAACAATGTTTTGGGTATGTGGCGCATTTTTCAACACATTATTTAGCTTGTCGGCGCTTCCATTTTCCACTTCTCTGATTTCTTCTCGGATGCTCAATAAGGCATCGCAAAAACGATCCAACTCATCTTTATTTTCAGATTCTGTCGGTTCGATCATCAATGTTCCAGCTACAGGAAATGATAGGGTAGGCGCATGGAATCCATAATCCATTAATCGCTTCGCAATGTCTTCCGCCTCTACACCGGCAGAAATTTTAAAAGGTCTGCAATCGACAATCATCTCATGCGCGCAACGGCCTTGAGAACCTGTGTATAGAATTGGAAATTCTTTTTCCAATCGTGCTTTGATGTAATTAGCATTTAAAATAGCTGTTTCCGTCGCCCTAGTCAATCCTTCTCCTCCCATCATGGCAATGTATGCGTAAGAGATCGCTAAAATACTGGCAGATCCTACTGGCGCAGCTGAAACGGCTCCATGCGATTCTGCAGCCACTGAATCAGTCATTACGTGGCCCGGTAAAAAGGGTACTAATTGCTTGGCTACGCCGATAGGCCCCATTCCAGGACCACCGCCTCCGTGAGGAATACAAAAAGTCTTATGTAAATTTAAATGACATACATCGGCACCAATCGTCGCTGGTGAAGTTAATCCTACCTGAGCGTTCATATTGGCCCCATCCATGTAAACTTGTCCACCAAAATCATGAATCATTTGGCAAATTTCCTGAATGGATTCTTCAAAAACGCCATGGGTACTCGGATAAGTGACCATTAAGCAGGCCAAAGAATCTTTGTGTTCCTCCGCCTTCGCACGTAAATCGGCTACATCTATATTGCCATGGGCATCACAAGCAGTCACGATAACTTTCATACCCGCCATTACCGCCGAAGCTGGATTCGTTCCATGGGCTGAAGAAGGAATTAGCGCAATATTTCGATGCGAATCACCTCTCGAGGCATGATAAGCGCGAATAACCATTAAACCCGCATATTCACCTTGTGCTCCCGAATTTGGTTGCATCGACATAGCCGCGAAACGGGTAATTTCACATAGCCAATCGTTTAATTCCATGATTAATCGTTGGTACCCGCGCGTCTGATCCCCCGGTGCAAATGGATGAATTTTTCCAAGCTCAGGCCAAGTCACCGGAATCATTTCAGTCGTCGCATTTAATTTCATCGTACATGAACCCAGTGAAATCATGGAATGTACCATGGATAAATCTTTGGATTCTAAGGACTTTAAATAGCGCAACATTCCATGTTCGGAATGGTATTTATGAAAAACTTCGTGCGTCATGAAAGAACTCTTACGAGTTAAGGAAGCAGGAATTTGCCAAGCAACCGTTAATTCATCGCCTCCGATGCCATGGTTTTTGGCTCTTTGGAAAAAGGCTAAAATTGCGACCACATCATCTTCTGAACTTGTTTCGTCCAGGTTGATGCTCAATTTGCTCGGGTCATTTTTAAAGTACCTAAAGTTTCTTTGTGCTTCCTCCGCATAGGCTCTAATTTCTTCCGTTAATTCTCCAGTCTGAACCGTTAAGGTGTCAAAATGCTGAGTATTTTCTAAGGTAAAGCCTAATTTTTTAAGTCCGGCGGCCAACAATTCCGTCAAACCGTAAATTTTTCCAGCAATATTCTTTAATCCTTCGGGTCCATGGTAAATGGCGTAGGCCGCTGCCATGATGGATAAAAGTACTTGGGCCGTACAAATATTGGACGTAGCTTTTTCTCTACGAATATGTTGTTCGCGGGTTTGCAAGGCCATTCTTAACGCGCGATTACCTTCTGAATCTACCGAAACGCCAATGATTCTTCCCGGAATACTTCTTTTATATTTTTCTTTTGTGGCAAAAAATGCGGCATGCGGTCCACCAAATCCCATCGGAACTCCAAATCGTTGAGAACAACCTACCACAACATCTGCGCCCCATTCTCCCGGAGGCGTTAATAAAGTTAAAGCTAATAGATCAGCTGCTACAACCACTTGTACGTCGTTTTCTTTCGCTGCATCCACTAAATTTTTATAATCAAAAACTTCGCCATTGGCCGCTGGGTATTGCAACAACATCCCAAAAAATTTCGTGTCTGTTACATCGACCGATTGATGATTGCCCACGATAATTTCTATGCCGATAGGTTCAGCGCGTGTTTTTAAAACATCAATCGTTTGAGGCAAACAGAGGGAAGAAACAAAAAATGCATCGCCCTTATCCGATGATTTTTGACCAAAAAGCATCGTCATCGCTTCTGCCGCGGCGGTTCCTTCGTCCAACAAAGAGGCATTGGCTAATTCCATGCCGGTTAGGTCGATGATCAATGTTTGGTAATTTAATAACATCTCCAATCTCCCTTGAGCAATTTCTGCTTGGTAAGGCGTGTAAGCCGTGTACCAAGCCGGATTTTCTAAAATATTCCTTAAAACAACCGTGGGGGTAATGGTGTCATAATAACCTAAACCTATATGACTTTTAAATATTTTATTTTGCCCCATGATTTGTTTAAAATCCCTTAAAAACTCAAACTCAGTTTTTGGATTTGGTAAACGTAATTCGCGTTCCAATCGGATTTTAGCAGGGACAGTTTGATTGATGAGCGTCGCAAGGCTATCGACCCCAATGGTCTTTAACATGGCATTCACATCTTCTTGATTTGAATTATTATGTCTCAATGAAAAATCTTCTCGGTATTTGAAATTTGGGTGCATAGTTGATTGCAGGAATTTTGTTGAAAAACTTGACAAAAATAATCTTTTTTTAGCGATTTATTTTTCAATTGTTAACTTCGCCTTCCTAAAAAATGTTTTATAAAATGAAAAAATCAACAATCTATGTTTTAGCCCTGATTTTAGTGGCTAAATTAATTCCAACAATTGTGTTGGCCCAAGGAAATCCAGTACCCTTTGCATATAATATCAAGGCTGAAGATTTAAAAAAACACTTAACATTTTTAGCTTCTGATAGCTTAAAAGGTAGAAATACAGGTTCAGCCGAACAAAAAGTGGCAGCGAATTACATTGCTGATCATTTTAAGAAAGTAGGTTTAGCGCCGGTTCAAGGAAGTTATTTCCAAAAAGTAGGGCTGGCGAATCGTTCTTGGTCCAATGTTTCATTTTCTTCTCGTGGAAAAAATTATGAATACATGAACCAATTTATGGCTACGGCTTTAGCCCCTGTGGTTGCCAATACAAAACTACCCGTTGTTTTTGCTGGCTTTGGAGTTGAGCAAGGTGCTTACACCGATTTTAGCCAATTAAAAGCCAAAGGGTCTGTGGTGATCGCATTTGAAGGCGAGGCTAAAGATGAATCTGGGAATTATGTTCTTTCTGGTACAAAGGATCCTTCTATTTTTGGAAAAGGAGATGGTTGGAAAGAAAAATTAAAACGATCACAAGCGGCTGGAGCCAAAGGGCTGATCTTAATTTCAGCTAAGTCTGAAAAAGATTTTAGTAATGAGATGCGTCAACGACAAATCATGATGAAGCGATTTGGTAATGAGCGAATGGTCTTTACTGATCAGGCATCTGTAGCGAATGAAGCGCCTGTTTTAATGGTTTCTTCCGTGGTTGCCGCCGAAATTCTAGGAATATCTGAAGCTGATTTATTAGCCTATAAATCAGATTTGGTACGCCAGAAAAAATCATTAACCTCTAAGTTTAAGCCAGCGCCTGTCAGTTTAACGATTGAAAGAACGGAAAAGCCAGTTGACACATACAATGTAGTTGGTTTTTTAGAGGGCACTGATAAAAAAGAGGAAGTTGTCGTAATTACAGCACACTATGACCATATTGGCGTTTCGGCCGATGGAAAAATTAATAATGGAGCGAATGATGATGGTTCCGGTACCGTAACGGTGATGCAAGTAGCTGAGGCATTTGGTCGGGCTGCGGCAGCTGGTAACAAACCTCGTAGAAGTATTTTGTTTATGACGGTGACTGGGGAAGAAAAGGGATTGTTGGGTTCTGAATATTACTCCAATCACCCTTTGTTCCCATTGGAAAATACGGTTTGTGATTTAAATATCGACATGACGGGTCGCCGAGATGAGGGGCATGAAGGGAAACCAGATTATATTTATGTGATCGGTTCGGATAAATTGTCATCTCAATTGCATGACGTGCTTTTGGAGCAAAATAAACAACATATGGGCTTGGATTTAGATTTTACTTTTAATGATCCCAATGACCCAAATCGTTTTTATTACCGCTCCGACCACTACAATTTCGCTAAGAAAAAAATACCAGTAGCGTTTTTCTTCAACGGGGTTCATGAGGATTATCATCAGCCAACGGACGATGTGGAAAAAATTGATTTTGACCAAGTGCAGAAAATAGGCCGATTGGTATTTTATATGGCTTGGGACATCACGAATCGCAATGAACGTTTAAAGGTAGATTCAAATAAACCTTAAATATTTTTGAATTTAATTGGATAGCGTTTGACGAGAAATTGGTCAAACGCTATTTTTTTATGCTCGACATTAATTCCTTTATTTTCGCATGGAAGGTTTTGGATTTTTCTTTTGCATCCGATATAAATTCATTTTCATGAACGGATCCAATCACCTTTTCCATTTCTTTTTCATTGCCAAACATGGCTAGTCGGAAGGGATCTTTAAAATCTTTTGCCCTAGAATTTTCTATTCCCGCAGTTAAAAATTCCGACATTTCCACTGCTTTCTCAAGCCACTTTTCCATAAATCCTGGGTTGTTTATGGGCTCGTCGATCACTTGCATGAATCCATTGAGGGCATTTTCGAATTTTTGATCATAGTAAAGTGATGCTTGTTTTTCATACACGTCATGCACCTGTGACCAGCGATTTATTTGTCCTGATTTAATGTTGTTTTTCAAATCAGATGCAACACCAGCCGGGATAATTTGCCCCCCAATATTATCCCATTTTTGTATCGCAGTGGCATTTGCAAGAGTAATATTTAAAAGGTCTAGGGGTGCTTTATCTGGATTTCTTTCCATGGTTGCTAGCCATTCTTTAGCCGCATGGTAGACTAATAAATCGTTGAAGATTTGATAGGCTTGGTGGCATTTGGCAACCCTTGTTTTGCGTTTGGAATTTTCAATATTCTCCACGTAAATAGGCATTGGATTACTAGCGTTTTCAGGATTTAATAGCCACGATTTTCCTAAGGCCATGGATTTTTCTTTGGAGAGTTTAGGCTCCAATGTATTTCCAACCCAAAACTCCATCAGTTTAATTCCTTCTAAAATTTCAGAAACCGTATCTGGTGCTAAGAAATCATATTCTAGCAACATATTTTTGTCGGTGCGCACATCCCTTTTGTCGAATTTCCATGCATTTCTGGCTAATGCATACATATTGTATTGAAACCAATATCCGGCAATAATTAATAATCCTCCGGTGGCTTCATCGTTGCCCAACAAAGAAAAGGGCATGGGATTGTGGATTTCAGCCGGGTAATTTCCCTTTGAAATTAAGTTGAAAGATGCGAATTTGGAGTTATGCTTTAGCGCAACGGCCAAGCCTGGCCAAAATCCTCGGCCCGCTTGCAATTCACCATCGGCCCCTCTCGAATTATGGTTGGATCCCAATGTGGCGCCAGCTGCCATATTGCTTTGACCTTTAACAACAGATGCACATAAAAATGAATTGTTGTGATGCTGTTCATGCGCTGGAAAAATCAAGGAGTTTAAGACTTCGCAACATGAAATAGTTGAGTTACTCCCTAAGAATGAATTGATTAGTCGGGCGCCATATTTCAGTTGTGAATGCGCTTCTAATATGAAACGCACGGCTTTGACGCCATAAAAAATGCGGCAACCTTCATGAATGATTCCATTGACAATTTCACAGCCTTCGCCAATTTGTGTGGAGGCATGTGGAAAAGATAAAATAGTTAGGTTCTTTAATTTATTGGCTCCTTTGATGTACGTGTCGGAACCCATGTTTACGTCTTTAATGATGCCCGTATTTTTTATCACCGTGCGATCGCCAATTTGTCCATAGAAACCACGCTCGCTTGAAAATTCAGCTTTTGTCATCTCAAAATACTTCTGCTGCAAAGCGGAATCTTCTCGATCTTGCATCCATAAATAGGCGTCAGCTGGGCGCATGCCAACAAACGGAACCACTTTTCTACCTCCATTTTCATTGCCTAATTCCAGCCAAATTCGAATGCGTTCGTCTTCTCCATCTTTTACAATTCCATTACCAAACTTGGCCGTAGACGTAGTCGCCAATTCATTCACTTGAAGAATCATGACTTCATTGCCAATTTGATAATGCGAAAGTAGGTTCACTCGGTCAATGGCTATATTGTCTCCAAAATCACACGAAATCAAGGTGCTATTATACAGACCTACGGGCATTCGAAGGTTTTTGAATTCGAGGTAACAACTTTCTAAAATACCGATTCGGTTAATGCCAAAAAATCGGCAGTTTTTAACCAAATATGGATTAAATCCTTCTTTTACATGAATATCTTTCCAGCTTTCTGATTGATTTAAATTAGCCTCTAATATTCCGATTTCTCTTTCTGTTAAGGCTCGAAATTCTAGGGTATTAATATTTTTTAGCCGATGGTCAAACTCGGATTGCCCATTTTTTAAAAACTCTGTAGGGACAAAATTATATCCCAGATCGGTTAATGGCTTTTTATCTATTCGATTCATATTTCATAAAATTCAATGGGTAGATCATCAGGGTCAGCGATGAAAGTAAATTTTTTACCCGTGAATTCATCGATACGAATGGGTTCTGAATCGATATTTACGGCGGCCAATTGGCACACCGTTTCTTCGATATTTTTTACTTGGAATGCCAAATGCCTTAATCCACAGGCTTCAGGCCGGGAAGGTCTAGCGGGTGGATTTGGAAATGAAAACAGTTCGATGATGTATTGTTCGCCGAGTGCCAAATCTAATTTATAGGAATCTCTGGCTTCCCGGTACACTTCACGGACTATGGTAAGGCCTAATTTTTCGGTATAGAATTTTTTTGAAATAGCATAGTCACTGCAAATGATGGCAATGTGGTGCACGGAGCTGATTCCTAAATTTATCATGAAGATTGATCGTTGTCTGCAAAAAATCTAATGGCTCGCGGTTATATCACGATGGGTTTTTAAACGAGTTTTTGGCAGATTGTTTCGGTAAAAATACGTAAAATATTGCCGTTTTTTGATCAATTGAAATTAAAAGGGATAAATAATTTCCTTTTGTTTTTCCTTGTCGATCAGCATTTTTGAATCCGTATTTCTGAGTTTTTCCCCTAATTTTTTGGCTAAAAATTGGCCTTTTTCCGGAAGTGAAGTAAATAAATTATTTTTCTCAGATAGGTCGGTACGGGTATTATACAATTCAAAATGTTGGTCTTTATGGAAAAATATAAGTTTCCAGTCTCCTTGTCTAATGGCGCTGAAAGGTTGGATATCCGGTGATCCGTTGGTTCGCATGTGTGGATAATGCCAAGTAAAATATCGGCTCTTATTGGAGCTTTTTCCTTGAATGATGGGGAGCAGTGAATTTCCGTCGACGTGCTGGATTTTACCCTTAGGCTTGATGTTGGTTAGTTGGAGTATACTTGGAAAGACATCATCTACCATAACATTTTCATGATTGACGCTTCCTTTTTTTCCCAGGCCTGATACCACAAAAGGAATGCGCAATCCCCCTTCGTAGCCTGAGGTTTTTCCACTTCTCAATGGGGTGTTATAGGTATTTCTTCCTTTCTTTCCTCTGCCCACATCGGTCAGTCCTCCATTATCAGAAAGGAAGATGATCACGGTATTTTCTGTTAGTTTCTTTTCATCTAAATAATCGATCCAGTCGCCTAAGCTTTTGTCCATTCCCTCCACCATGGAAGCATATTTGGCTTCAGTGCTATCGATTCCGAGGTCATAATAATGCTGGACAAATCGCTTATCAGGTTGGATAGGTGTGTGAACCGCATAGTTTGAAAACAATAAAAAGAAGGGTTTTGGTTGGGTTAAAACCGAATCCATCACGCGCATCGTTTCTTGAGTTAAAGCCTCAGTCAGATGAATATCTTTTCCCCAAAAGCGATTTAAATTAGGAACAGCTCGAATGTCGTTTGGCACCCCATTTGTTTTATTTCCGAAATTTTGTAGCCCTGAATAACTAGCGGGTTGGCCTGCCGCCGAACCCCCAATATTAATTTGAAACCCGTGCAATTTCGGATTCTCACCGGGACTTCCATAGGCGCCAAAATGTGCTTTTCCTGCATGTATGGTCGCATATCCATTTTCTGCCAGCAGGGTAGCTATGCTCGTGGCATGAATGCTATTTTTATTCTCATATGGACTTAATCCATTCATATTCCAGGCGGGTACTTGAAATTTGGGATCACCACCTTCATCTGGATTTTTGTCTTTTTGGAAGGTCCAAGAAGTTACTTTATGAGAAAGGGCATTCATTCCTGTCAGTAAAGAAACACGGGTAGGAGTACAATTCTGATTGGCATACGCATGTGTAAACTTCACTCCTCGGGTGGCTAATTTTTCCAAATTTGGCGTTCGATATAGGGAATTCCACGGTGTTTTGTTGTCGGCAAATGGGAGGGATAAATCTTGCCAACCCAGATCATCGACTAAAAAGATGAGAAAATTTTTCGGTTTTGTTTTTTGGGCAAACAGAGAAAAACTGGCTAAAAATAAGCTGAACAATAGTATTTTTTTCATCCTTATTTCATGGGGGTTGAGTGCATGAATTCCATTCGCCAGCGACCTTTTTCTTTCCGCAAAATAGCTGATTCAAGCCATTTTATCGTTGCGTTTCTAGTTTTGGAGCTTATCTCCGCTTTGTTTTTGTAATACACATACGCGCGATTTCTGTCTATTTTAGTTGAGAGAAAATCAAAAGAATTTTGCCTCAAGTATCCTTCAGGTTTTGGTCGAGATATTTTGTTGGCAAGCGTGTCAATCGTCCATATTTCTCCATTTTCTAGGAGCATAAAATCATCAGAAACCTCTGCTTTCATCTGAGGAATATTGGTCACGCTTAATGCGTCAAAAAAGCGCGTGATTACTTGTTGGACCTCAGCTTTTTCTGATGTTTGGGCAAAAGAAAATTGGGTTGATAAGAGAAAGAATAGAGCTATTTTTTTGACCATTTTTGAATTGACTATTTTCCAAATATAAGAGAATCCAATTATTTATTTAACTTAGATTTTCAAAACTTATTCACATGCAAAGACGCGACTTTCTTCAATCTTCTCTTTTGGCCTCAGGTTTGACTTCTGTTTCTGGAGCTAATCCAATCATCGCTAAACCAGCTTTAAGCCCCAAAATAAAATTAAGTGTTTCCAGTTATTCGTATTGGCACTTTAAGGGGGAGCAATTCCCGATTGAAAAGGTGATCGACGATGCGGCTGCTTTGGGTTTAGAAGGAATTGATATTTTGCACCGACAAATGAAAAGTGAGGATAATGCCTATATGCAAAATATTAAAAAACATGCATTTTTGAACGGCATCGCCTTGACTTGTTTGTCGATTCATCAGGGTTTTGTTACCCCAGATAAGGCTGAATTGAAAAAGCATGTGGATCATACGATTCATTGCATTGAATTAGCCTATAAAATGGGAATTCCTTGCTTGCGCTTAAATACGGGTCGCTGGAATACGATCAAATCGTTTGATGATTTAATGAAAAACAGAGGTATTGAGCCTATTTTGCCAGGTTACACGGAAGCAGATGGATATAAATGGTGTGTGGATGGGATCCAACAGTGCCTGGCTAAAGCCGAAGAGTGTGGTGTTTTACTCGCCTTGGAAAATCACTGGGGTCTAGGTTCCACTCCCGAAGGAATGTTGAAAATACACGAAACGGTTAATTCTCCATGGCTGGGTCTACTAATGGATACAGGAAATTTTTTGGAAGAGCCCTACGATAAATTGGAGAAAATTGCTTCGAAAACAAGCTTTGTTCAGGCAAAAACGTATTACGGAGGAGGCGAATGGTACTCTCTTGAACTTGACTACAAACGCATCATTCAAATCTTAAAAAAGGTAAATTACCAAGGCTATATTTCCATTGAATTTGAAGGGAAAGAAGCCGCATCTACAGGTGTTCGCAAAAGTGTGGAACTGCTTAGAAAGGCTTTGGCCTCATAAAGAGTTGATGCTGTAGTTGGAAAACTGAATATGGATCGTGCCCATTTTTCCCTGATTTTTAGGTTCCTCGGCTGTTTTAGTCCGGTTGATGTCTACCACAACGCCTTTGGGAATTTTGAACTTTTTCACATCCACGGAGAAGGTTAACTCATCGGGTAAGCCAAATTCTTTTTGCTTCCCATATAGATAATCAGCCACCACGGTCCCATTCGTTCGGGTCGTAATTTGAGATTTCAAAATCAATGCTTCGCCAGTGTCTACCCATATTTTAGCTAGTACGATTTCACCGGCATCATTGCTGGGCAACAAGGTAATGGATTCGGTTTTGATTTTTTGAACTACCTCATAGCCTGTGAAAATTGCCGTGTAACTCGATTTGTTTTTCAACATAATCGCCAAGTCCGTGAAGCCTTTTTTAGGTAAAATAGCAATCCCTTGTGTTTTCATTTTAATCTCATCCGGCTGTTTAAATTCTATTTTAGCTTTCACGGGTAGAATTTTAATTAAGGGAATATCGGATTTGATTCTCGCGTCTACGGTATAGTTTTTGACGCGGTTCATTTGGCTAATGACGGATGCGACGGTTTTGTTGGCATCTTGACCCAAAACCAAATTAGACACACAAAGCAATATAAATAGTCGGAGCATCATGCGGTTATATCTTTTTTATTGAATACATAAATTGAAATGGAAATCAACAAAATATTGTGAATGAGTAAAATTAAGATCGAGTTTTTGATGTTTTGAAGTGGCAATGGGTCTTCAAAAAACGAACGCCAGGAGGCCATGTGGGTGGTCAGTAAAAACGGTCTGACAGAATCAAAAACATGAACATCTAGGGTGCCAATGATCGTAAATAACAAAATAATGGACATAGTCGTCACGATGGGCCCGATCGAATTATCTGTAAAACAAGACAGGCAAATGGACAAAGAACTGACAGTAAACAAGGCTAAAAATGCGACTAAAAATCCACCGAGATAACGCCAATTGACATCCGCCTCTTGCAAAATCACCAAGCCATCACTGTTTAAAACCATTAAGTCTCCGGTGCCAAAAATCATTTTCCCCAGGATGACCGACATGAATCCCAGCCAAACAATGACAATTAACGTGTAAATTCCACCGGCCATAAATTTCGAAAGGAGCAGTTGAGTCCTGGAAATAGGCTGAGTTAAAAGCAAGCGAATGGTTCCCATAGCGGCCTCACCAGAAACTAAATCGCCCGTCACAAGTGCGATCAATAGCGGAATTTGGACGATCAGCATTTGTAAAATGATGAAGGCAACTAAGTTTCCATTTAACACATTTCCCTCAAAACTTAAGGTCTGTTCGAATGAGGAAGTGACAAATGAAATGATGGACATTCCGTCTGATTTTAGCGCAAATAAAATGACGCCCACTAACACGGTTATCGCCGCAATCCCCAAATAGCTTCTGGGTTTAAGGGCGATTTTAATAACCTCATTATAAATACTTTTGATGAAAATCATGCGTTGACCATTTTAATGAAATAATCTTCTAATTTTCGTTTGGCTTCGATCGAAAAAATGCCAATTCCCGCTTGGACAAGGTCTTTATTTAACTCACTAATCTTAGATTTTTCCATGGGTAATTCAATGCTCGTCTCATTGATGTCCGTTATGTGGATATTTGGATATTGATTCATGATCAACGCTTTCGATTTATCTTTGTCAGAAACCTCTAACCTGACCACTAAATCTTCGCTGTTCATTAATGCCGTTACATCCCCTTCTACCACCGAAACTCCTTTGTTGATAATCACCATTCGGTTACAAATGATTTCTATTTCAGCCAAATTATGCGAGGAAAGTATAACGGTTTTATGCTGTTCGTTTTTTAAACGCAGAATTAAATTTCGAATGTCAATGATTCCCTGAGGATCTAAACCGGTGGTGGGTTCATCTAAAACGATTAGATCTGGATTGTGTAATAATGTCTGCGCGATTCCCAACCTTTGTTTCATTCCATGGGAGAAACTTGAAAATTTATCTTGTTCTCTGCCCCCTAGTCCCACAAAATCGAGCATGTTGTAAATTTCTTTTTTGCCTATGGACACGCGTGAAAGCCTGGAAAAAATTTCTAAATTTTTATATGCGGATAGGTATTTATAAAAATCGGGTTTTTCAATGATGCTGCCGGTCCGTGCTAAAATCTCATTTCGATGCGTGAAAATGGATTTCCCAAAGATTTCTATACTTCCTGAATCTGGTTTGATCAAAGAAAGCATGCATCTGATCGTAGTGCTTTTTCCAGCTCCATTGGGCCCTAAAAATCCGAATACATCACCTTGGTTGACGTGAAAACTTACATCTTTGACTGCTTCAAACAAGCCAAATTTTTTAGCAATGGATTTTATTTCAATGATTTTTTCTGACATACTTAGCGGAAATTAATTTTATAAACTCTAATAGCTGAAAAAAGTTCAATCTTTTACAGGAAATCATCACGCCTAGGGCTAAATACGTCGATCAACTCCCCCTGTTCTAAACATACGGCCCCATGCACTTCACCGCTTGGCACAAAATAAACATCGCCTACCTCTAAAATCGACTTTTCCGCCCCAATCGAAATTTCAAATTTACCTTTTGAAACATAGGACGCTTGGGTATGTGGATGATGGTGCAATGTCCCAATGGCATGTTGGTCAAAACCCACTTTCACGATCATCATGGATTCATTTTGTGCCATTACTTTCCTTCTTATTCCGTCTCCTAATTCTAACCAATCAACAAATGTGTCTTCTATGAGTTTTTCTGATTTCATTTTAAAATTTATTTTGAAGGAATTAGGTTTGATTTTGCTAAAAATGCATTCAATTCTTTAATATTTATTTAAATTCGTTTTTAAAGAACGAAAGGTCTTGATGATTTTTATTTTTGACTTTTATTCGACAAACCCACGTACAAATTCCTTTTGAATGCAAGATAATTCAAGCGAAAGTGACAATCAAGCACATTTAAAAAAAGTACTAAGTCCTTTGATGTTATGGGGACTCGGGGTGGGCTATGTTATTTCCGGCATGTATTTTGGTTGGAACCTAGGTTTAAAGGAAGGCGGGACCCTTGGACTTGCGATCGCCACCGCGGTCATCATCGTCTTATACGCCTGCTTTAGTTTTTCATATGCGGAGTTAGCCTGTGCGATTCCGAAGGCCGGTGGGGTTTTTGATTATGCCAATAAAGCCTTTGGGGATCATGTGGGATTCGTTGCAGGCATCGCCCAAATGATTGAATTTATTTTTGCACCACCTGCGATTGCTTTTGGCATCGGGGCATATTTCAATATATTTTTTCCTGACATTCCTATTTTGTGGATTTCCTTATCGGCCTATTTTATTTTCACCGCATTAAATATGTATGGGGTAAAAGCCGCGGCAACTTTTGAGCTATGGATTACCATCATCGCCGTCGTGGAAATTTTAATTTTTGCCGGGGTTACCTTGCCACATTTCAAATGGGCTAATATGCAACAAAATGCTTGGCCTAATGGTTGGTTTGGCGTAGTTGCCGCTTTACCTTTTGCCATTTGGTTTTTCTTAGGCATCGAAGGTTTAGCCAATGTAGCCGAGGAGGCTGAAAACCCTCAAAAAGATATTCAAAGAGGTTTTGGTTCAGCACTTTTCACCCTCGTGATTTTATGTGTTTTGGTATTTGTCGCTGCGATAGGCGTGGGCGGTTGGGAAGCGATTGTTTTTAAAAATGGCCTATCTGGGGAAACTTCTGACTCTCCTCTTCCATTGGCCATGGGTCAAATTGTTGGAGCTAATTCCTTGTTATTTCATTTGCTTTTAACCGTGGGACTTTTCGGTTTAGTCGCCTCTTTTCATGGATTGATTTTGGCGGCAGGTAGATCCACCTATGAGTTTGGTTTTAAAGGTTTTGCTCCCCGATTTTTAGGAAAATTACACCCTACATTTTTGACGCCAACCAACGCCCTTTTGTTCAATATGGGAATCGGTATCCTGGCATTATTGACCAATAAAACAGCTGAAATTATTACGATCTCAGTGATGGGAGCCTTGACGCTTTATTTTATTGCCATGCTTTCATTGCTTCGATTGCGAAAAAATGAACCGCTTTTACCCAGGCCTTTTTCTGTGCCTTTGTATCCTTGGACCCCGATTTGCGCCTTAATAATCTCTGGTGGATCCTTCTTTTTAATCGCTTACAATAACTTAAATTTGTTTTTTATTTACGCAGGGATCATCCTAATTTGCTTCCTTCTTTTTAAATTGTTTGTTCCAAAAAAACCTGTTTTATGATGACTGAAAATCAAATTCTTGATTATGTGCGGGAGCATCCAGACCAACGAGTTAAAGTTGCAATTGTCGATATCGACGGAGTATTGCGTGGAAAATACATCAGTACCGAGAAGTTTTTGTCCGTTGTCCAATCTGAAATGGGATTTTGCAACGTGGTTTTTGGTTGGGATATGGCGGACGTGGCCTACGAAAATTCCCAGTATACCGGTTGGCATTCTGGCTATCCAGATGCTCCAGCCCGCGTCGATTTATCTTCCTTTAGAATGATTCCTTGGGAAAATAATGTTCCCTTTTTTCTTTGTGAATTAATCGATTCCCCCAAAAATAGCGCGGCTGTTTGTCCTCGAAATCTATTGAAAAAGGTGATTGGCCAAGCGCAAAAATCGGGATTTACCCCATTCTTTAGTCAAGAGTTTGAGTGGTTTAATTTTGAAGAAACACCTGCTTCGGTTAACGATAAAAATTTCCAAAACCTAAAGCCATTAAGTCCAGGGATGTTTGGGTACTCCATTTTAAGAAGCACTTTACGTAACGATTTTTTCAAATCTTTGTTTTCAGATCTAAGTTCTTTTGGGATTCCCTTAGAAGGCTTGCATACCGAAACAGGCCCAGGAGTTTATGAAGCGGCGATTGCTTATTCGGGTATTTTGGAAGCGGCTGATCGCGCTGTTCTGTTTAAGTCTTCCGTGAAAGAGTTGGCCTACAAGCAAGGAATCATGGCCACTTTTATGGCTAAATGGGATGAAAATTTGCCGGGTTGCAGTGGTCACGTACATCAAAGTCTTTGGGATAAAGATGCAGCCAAAAATTTATTTTATGACGAAAAGGATGCGCAGGGAATGAGTCAAACGATGCGACATTATTTGGCAGGTCAATTGCACTGCCTGCCTTTTATCTTGCCTATGCTAGCCCCCACCATCAATTCATATAAGCGATTAGTGGAAGGTGCTTGGGCTCCCACCACTTTAACTTGGGCCGTGGATAACCGAACAGTCGCTTTGCGCGCTTTGCCAGGGAGTAAAAAAGCAACCCGACTAGAAACCCGGGTCGTGGGTTCAGACGTAAATCCATTTTTAGCAATGGCTGCTTGTTTGGCTAGTGGCTTATATGGGATCCAGCATCAATTAGCCCTGCAGGAACCGACGGTAGGAAATGGCTATGCCGATGAATCGCATGGTCGTTTACCGGGTAATTTGCAGAAGGCAACGGAAGCTATGAAGCAATCGCCGATTGCCAAAGAATTATTTGGCGAGGAGTTTGTAAGCCATTTTGTGGCATCTAGGGAATGGGAATGGCAGCAGTATGGCCGAGTAGTGAGTGATTGGGAAAAAAGACGATATTTTGAAATAATTTAAGATGGATTTTAATCAAGTAAGACAATTTAATTTCCCAACCATCATTCGGTTTGGGGCAGGTGCTGTCAAAGAATTAGCACCCTATTTAAAAAATCAGGGTTTCTCAAAACCGTTGATCGTCACCGATCCTGTGATTGCGGAACTTCCGTTTTTCAAAAATATTTGTGCCGATTTACGAGCTGCTGGGGTATCGGTGGAAGTCTTTTCTGCGATACATAAAAATCCGGTTAAGTCGGATGTGTATGCCGGAACGGCTGTTTGGGATGCGACGCATCGCGATTGTTTGATTGGAATTGGGGGTGGGGCAGCTTTGGATGTTGCCCGGGCGATTGTACTCCAAGTAAATCATCGGGAGGATTTGTTTGTCTATGATGATTTGATTGGCGGAGATGTCTATGTCACCAACGATGTGCCCCATTTTATCACGATTCCGACGACCTCTGGAACGGGAAGTGAAGTAGGAAGATCGGCGATTATTGCGGATGACGAAACGCATCAAAAAAAGATTTTGTTTTCCCCAAAGCTATTAGCGAAAATTGTTTTTGCTGATCCGCTCTTGACCATGGAATTGCCTGCATTTGTTACTGCAGCCACCGGAATGGATGCTTTGACTCATAATATGGAGGCTTATTTGGCCAAAAATTACCATCCAATGTGTGATGGAATTGCTTTAGAAGGGATGCGCCTAGTGTCTGAATCTTTAGTGGATGCGGTACGTCAGCCAGATTTAAATGCCAGGTCCAAAATGTTGTTGGCCTCCATGATGGGCGCCATCGCTTTCCAAAAGGGCTTAGGCGTGGTTCATTCTTTAGCTCATCCGCTTTCTTCTTTATTGGACACGCACCATGGCTTGGCTAACGCGGTCAATATCCCTTATGGCATGCGGTTTAACATCGCTGGATTTGAGGATCGCTTTGCTCGCATGGCGCAAGCATTAGGATTGAAGTCGGAAACAGGGGAGTCGGTGGTTCAATATCTTTTTGATTTGAATTCACAGGTGGGTATTCCTCACCGACTAAGAGAAATTCAGGTGAAAGAGGAACATTTAGATACTTTGGCGGCATTGGCTTTTGCAGATTTTGCACATCCGAATAACCCGAAGCCTGTATCTCAAGCGGATTTCAGAGCTTTGTATGCGGAGGCTTTATAGAATATGAAACGAATTGGAGTTACCACTTCTGATACCAATTTTCAAAATTATCCAAATTGGATTTCTGGCGAAGGTGTAGAGGTTGTATTGCTGTCTTATGAACAAAAAAATACACAGGATTTTGATTCTTGCGATGGCTTTGTATTGACAGGGGGCATTGATGTCCAACCGGCTTTTTACCAAAATGATCGAGTAGATTATCCGAATACAACAGTGTTTAATGAGTCAAGAGATCTTTTTGAAATGCAGGTTTTCGAATTTGCGCGCCAACAAAATAAACCCGTTTTAGCTATTTGCCGTGGGCTCCAATTGGTCAACATAGCTTTGGGAGGAAATTTAATTCAGGACCTACAGGAAAACGGTTTTGCAAATCATCGCAAAGGACCTGACGGCGATAGAGAACATAAAATCGAGGTGCGAGCGGGAACGCTATTGGCACAAATTGCTGGAGTCCAACACGGTTTTGTGAATTCGGCTCATCACCAAGGATTAGACCAAATCGGTGATGGACTTCAAGTTTCGGCTTTTTCGGAAGATGGGGTCGTGGAGGCCATTGAATATAAAGATGCGAATAAACCGTTTTTATTGGCCGTCCAGTGGCATCCTGAACGCATGCAAATTCCTGCATCCAACCTAGCTTTTTCACAAAATATACGCAGCGCTTTTATTGACGCCATGCTTAAAAATTAATGTATGAATATTATCAATCCCGCCACAGAAGAAATTATCACCACAATCCAAGAAGATGATAAAGCCTTTTTGGCGTTGAAATTTGAAAGATTGCGAAAATCAGCGAAGCAATGGTCGGCCGTTCCGATACAAAAACGTGCGGAAATCTTGGAGAAATTTGTGTCCTTACTCAAGGAAAACATGGAAGAATTAGCTTCTATTTTGACGTCTGAAATGGGCAAACCTTTGCAGCAAAGTAGAAATGAAATTAATGGGGCTGGGGGAAAGGCTATGTGGTTAGCGCAACACGCAACCCAATATTTGTCCGAGGAGATCATGTCAGTTTCGGACCAGATGACTGAAAAAATTGTTCACGAACCCTTGGGGATTATTTGTAATATCTCGGCCTGGAATTATCCTTACAATGTAGGTGTCAATATTTTTGTTCCCGCTTTGCTAGCTGGAAATGCGGTTATGTACAAACCCTCTGAGTATGCCACATTAACTGGGCTTCAGATAGGTAAATATTTAGTGGAGGCTGGGGTGCCGGAGGATGTATTCCAAGTGGCCATCGGAGAGGGTGAGGTAGGAAGGGCTTTATTGGATATGCCTTTTGACGGATATTATTTCACAGGATCTTATCAAACGGGTCAAAAAATTTATCAGCATGTGTCCAAAAAAATGGTTCCATGCATCCTGGAATTAGGTGGGAAAGATCCCGTGTATGTGGCTAATGATGTCGTGGATGTGGCAGGTGCGGCGGCCGGAATTGCGGATGGCGCCTTTTATAACAATGGGCAAAGTTGCTGTTCCGTGGAGCGTATTTATGTACAATCCGGAATCTATGATGCATTTGTGGAGGCTTTTGTGGCGGAAGTACATTCGTGGAAAATGGGATCGCCGACGGAAGATGGCGTCTATATTACCGTATTAAGCCGCAGGGCCCAATTAGATGTTCTTGAATCTCAAGTCGCGGATGCGCTTGCAAAAGGAGCTCAGGTTTTAGTGGGAGGGAGGCGTGTAGACAGAAAAGGTAATTATTTTGAACCTACGGTGCTTGTGAATGTAACCAATGAAATGGCGGTGATGCGAGAAGAAAGTTTTGGTCCTATCATTGGAATTATGCGCGTTGAAAATGATGCGGAGGCAGTTGCTTTAATGAATGATACGTCCTATGGGCTGACGGCTGGGGTTTATTCGGCAGGCCAACAAAGAGCCGAGGCCATTTTGGCACAAATAAATGCAGGATCTGGATATTGGAATTGTTGTGATCGAGTGAGCGCCGCTTTGCCTTGGAGTGGTCGTGGTCATTCGGGTTTTGGATCTACGCTTTCACAGGTAGGTTTAAGGAATTTCACAAAACCTAAGGCCTATCATTTAAGAAAATAAGAAGAACGTGAAAATTTCCACGTTCCTCTTAATCCATTTTTTTATTTCTGTGCGTTAATCCAAGCTGCTAGTTTTTTGACATCCGCTCTAGGAACATGGCTCATCGGAGGCATAGGCGTAGCATAATCAGGCCAATTCGATGGTTTAGGCGCAATGATTAAAGCTTCAATTTGAGCATTGGTGTAATTTCGTTTCGCCACATCTGTGTAAGCTGGACCCACTGCTCTTTCTTTTACTTTATGACAAGCTAAGCACGTGTGTTTCGTCAAAAGTGCTTGCGCTTCCTTATCCGAAATGATTTGCGTTTTGGTGATTTTGGGACCTGCTTCTTTCGTTTGGTTATCAGGGGTATTAGCTTCTTTCCCCGCATCTATTTTCTCTTTGGCCGCTTTGGTTTTAGGAGTTACTAACGGAATATTGGCTTTAGGTCCAGTCGGTATTGAATTTAAGGTATAAAAAGCGGAACCATGCAAAAGTGGTATTGCATCCCCATTAGACAAGATCCCTTCAGGTTTGATGGTGTGGATGTAACCTTCTCTAAGGCCGTCAACAACAATTCTTACCTTAAGTCCATCTTCGGAAACTTGTGCACCGCGAACAGGATTTTCTTTTTGGTTGACCATCGGGCTTCCATAGACAGGATGATATTTGTATATGTAGCTGCTTACGTCATAGTTGTTTACATCCGAGGCTAATTTTTTATTGACCGGAAGTGTAAACTCAATTTCAAATCCGTCGGGCATAGCGCGAACAGCCTTCATTTCAAAAGGAGTTTTTCCGGAGTAGACCAAACGCTCTAGGCCAAAATCTTCTTTTCCAATGGAACCCCAACCGCGATTTGTTCCACCTACAAATAGGTTTTTATCGGAGCCAAAAGCCATCCTAAGTACTCCTGACCTAAATCCAGATACAAATTCGAATGAAGCACCTTGGAATCGACCGTTTATTTTTTCCAAAAATACACGGGCAATTTTAGACATTCCTTGATCGCCAACAAACAACTGACCCGAAAATGGACCAAAAGCTCCATTCGTTTCATCCGGAATGATCTCCGATGTAGATATCCCTAAAACGCCATGTGGCAACCAAACAGCTGGGGATTTAATGCCAAGGTTTGGAAGTGCTTTGCCCATTTCATAAATCGTGGTCATCGGCTTAGCCTCATTCTCTACATATTCAGGTTTAACGAGTGGATTATCTCTTGGGTCTACTTTTTCAAACACCATTTCTTTCCTCATTTTCACCGGAGATTCTGGTCGGTCTGCCCACTTTAAAGAAGCGGGATGTCCCATGAAATTTCCTTTTTCGATGTGAGAAATGAATCCAGAACCTTGCCAATCCCCTTGGTTATCACCATAGAATAATTCACCATTGATCATTCCAAGGCCACATGGAGAACGCATTCCCGCTGCAAAAGGCTCCATTTTTCCATCGGGGCTAATTTTCATCGCCCAACCACGCCACGGAACTAATGATTTTCCTGCCCACCAATCGGTATTACCAAAACCAACGTTACCCGTCACATAAAACGAGCCATCAGGTCCCACTTTAGGTCCATATGAATATTCGTGGTAATGACCAGAAATAGGCCAAGAGTAAACGGTTTCATAGCGCTCCGCTTTTCCATCTCCATTTTTGTCAACTAGTCTGGTTAATTCACCTCTTTGTGCACAATACAAGAAACCATCTAAATAGGTTAAACCTAAAATTTCATGCAAACCTGATGCAAATTTTCTGAAATTTGGTCGTGCGCTATTGGGGTTTTCGATGATGTAAACATCTCCTCTTCTAGTGGAAACTGCAACGTCACCGTTGGGCAACAAGGCTAAACCTCCTACTTCCAAAACTAATCCTTCAGGAGCTGGGATGCGGGCGATTTTGTAATAATCGCTTTCTACTGGATTTTGGGCAAAAATCATTGTTGAAATGCCCGCTAATAATAATGTTAAAAATATATTTTTCATTTCTTTAAATTCTAAGATTACCAAAGGATTGAATATTGTACTTTTTCTGCGGCAGGAAGCGTCAAAACTTTATTGAAACCACTGCCTTCGATGCTTGCGCCCACGGCCTTAATGTAATAAGATTTACCATCTAAGGCATATAAGTTTTCTCCCACTTCTTTTATTTCAGAAGACATGCCAATTCTAACTTTTTGTCCGGCAGCAGGTTTTTTGATATTGAGATTTCTTTCTAAATATTTATTTTCAACGATGCGGATTTTGTCTTCCACTTCAGACCCAGCTAATTCGTATAGGAAAGTTGGCAAATCCTGGTCGTCCAACAAATATCCTTTTGTTTTGAAATTCGATGAAGGATCGGGTTGATCTTCCAAGGAATTTAAATGCTCGGGTTGAACGATGAGAGGAACATTTGGCAGGTATAGAACCGCACCTCTTGGCCTAGATGAACCATCCCCACGGCTATCCCACATCGGTGTCGTATTTAAGAAATCACCTTTCCAGATTTGCGCGATGGAGCCATTTTCTAAATCGTACGTATAATGTAAGTTTGAAGGATTACCTACGTTTACCGCATGTGCCATTCTTCTACCTCTTTTTCCGTTTTTCATCAAGTCGACAAAAGATCTGAAAACCATCGGTTCTTTGGCGTCTAATAAGATGGGGTCATCGGAAGATGATCCTAAGTAGGAGCCTAAACTATGGTAGGCCGTTGTTCTGAATTCCGGACCTTTTATCCAAAAGCCCAGTTTGTTATCGACGCTCTTTTTGGTTTTTATGAGGGTGATTTGTAGGTCAACTTTCCCTTCGGGTAGATCAATAACTTGCGTTTTGCGTCGGTTGTTTTCTTCGTTTTCCTCCTTAAAAATTTCTTTGCCATTGATTGAAATCCAATGTTTTCCTGCAATTTCAAATTCGATTTGATGCGTGCCTGTTTTTGGTATATTTAAACTTGTTTTAAATATTTCGGCATAATGAAAAGGCTTGGCGCTTACATCCCAAGTTAATTTTTCGGTAACCCCGCTAGCGTCTGGTTTTTTAGTGATAAACTCTTGGATGGATTTAAAATTGCCATAATAAACTTGGTAGTTGATGGGTGCCATCAAAGCCGCAGATGAACCTAAATCAGTCACTGTCAAATTTCTAAATGCGACAGCACCATGGTCACCTTGAATCATGAAGGGTCCTTTTGCCACCTCTGTTTCTGAAATAGGACCTCCTGTTGGCCCCGTCAATTCCACATTTTCATGAATGATCACGCCATTTAATTTGACTGAAATTACTTTAGCATTTGCGATTTTTTTACCTTGTGCATCGAAGCGTGGTGCTTGGAAGGAAACTTCCATTTTTTGCCAAAGTCCAGGTGCCAGGCATGCGTTGACTCTTGGGGCATGTCCTTCGTATAAATATTCTTTAGGATTAAATTTTCTGCGTTTGTAAATACCTCCACAGTCTCCGGTATTTGGGTTTTTTACCCCCCAAGAATCCATGAGTTGGAGTTCATAGCGACCTTGAAGATAAAAACCAGAGTTTGAATGAGTCGCCATCATGAACTCAAAAGTAGCGTCAAAATCCCCGTATTCTTTGTTGGAGACCAAATTTGACCTGTTTTCTTTATTGGGCAAATTGACTAATATGCCAGTACCTGACTGTATGCTTAGGACTTCGGGTTTATTGAGGTCGGCTTGCGCATCGGATGCGATTTGCCAATTGCTTTTTCCCGTATTTTTCCAAAAAGAAAGATCTGAAAATGAAATGGTACTTTGTGCATGAATTGCAAAAGGGAGTAAGAGGACAAGGGTCCACCGTAATTTTTTCATGGAGTAAATGGAGTAGTTTAAATTAATTTTTAAAGATACCTTAAATTTTATAAAATATAAATCGGGTCTATTTTTTGCGTTTTATATGCATGTATTTTTTATCTTGCGAAAACCTTTTTCTATGAAAATACTATACACTTTTTTTCTGTTGGCGATCTCCCAACTCATTCTTGCTCAGAGTCAATCTGTTCCCCCCGTTTTTCTAAAAGATGTCTTAACATTCCCATTAGGTGCTTCTGTTAACCCTCGTTTATTAGACGAAAATGTTACCTACCGGGAACGTACAGGTTCTGAATTTTCGAGTGTGACTGCTGAAAATCACATGAAAATGATGAATGTGCATCCAGGGGCGGACCGTTTTGATTTTGTTTTAGGGGATGAAATTGTCGCCTTTGCAAAAAATAGAAAACAACGAATTCATGGCCATACGCTTGTTTGGCATAATCAGGTTCCTCAGTGGATGAAGGATTTTCAGGGAGATCAGTTAGCCTGGGAGAATATGTTGAAAAATCATATTCAAACAGTGGTGTCCCATTACAAAGGCAAGGTGGCCGGTTGGGATGTCGTGAATGAAGCTTTTTTAGATGATGGTAGTTTGCGTCCTACGATTTGGTCGGATCATATTCCTGATTATATCGCTAAAAGTTTTCTTTGGGCGCGTGAAGCTGACCCCAATGTCATACTTTTTTACAATGATTATGGCCAGGATGGAAAGCCCAAAAAGATGCAGGCAATCCTTGATTTGGTTGCGGATTTTAAGAAACGAAATGTACCCATTGATGGATTAGGTTTGCAAATGCATGTGAATATTAACTCAAAAAATGAGGCGATTTTGGAGGTTATTACGAAGTCGGCAGCGACGGGATTACACATCCACTTTTCCGAATTAGATGTGGCGGTCAATCCCAAAAACAATCCTGATTTTGTGTATGACGACGTGGCTAAAGATGAGCAGTTAAATAAATTTTTGTTGTTGTTTAATTCGTTTAAATCGATTCCCTTGGGCCAACAATATGGCATCACTTTTTGGAATGTGGGCGACAAAGATTCTTGGCTAAGAGGCTATTTTAAACGTCCTAAGGAAAACCCGTTATTGTTCGACGATTCATATGCGCGCAAACCGGCCTATAAAGTTTTATACCAAACGCTTAAATAGTGTTTAATTTAAACCTAAATCTTCCTGGATTCTAGCTACTTTATTTTTTAATTCCTGAAAAGTGGGATCAAAATCAGCAGCTGATTTTAGTTCTGAATTCACAGAAACATAGAATTTTATTTTGGGTTCCGTGCCCGAGGGTCTTGCTGATACTTTGGATCCATCTGCTAAAATTAATTGAATAACGTTCGACGCCTCTATTCCTAAGCCCGTTGGGATGACCGTAATTTCACCCGTTATTAAGTTGGTCGATTGCAATCCCTCATAATCTAAAACCTGCACAGGTTTGCTGCCTGCCACGGTAGCGGGAACATTTGATCGAAGATTCTCCATCATTTGTTTGATTTCATCAGCCCCTGCTTTACCTTTTTTTGTTAATGAGATAAGCCCTTCATAATAGAAGTTGTTTTCCATATACATTTCTGCGAGGAAGTCGAAAAGGGAGAGGCCTTGATCTTTTGCATAGGCGGTTAATTCTGCGATCATGGCACAGGAAGCCACGGCATCTTTGTCGCGTACGGCATCGCCGATTAAATACCCATAGGATTCTTCTCCACCGCCGATGAATTTTTCTTTGCCTTCCAGTTCACGAATGACTTGGGCGATAAATTTAAAACCGGTCAACGTATTGTAGCAAGTGACACCGTAGGTGGCACACATTTTATCGATCAAATCTGTCGTTACGATGGTTTTTGCCACAAATTCTTTGCCGGTGAGTCGGCCTGCAGCTTGGTCTACTTTTAATAAATAATAGAGGATCAAACTCGCCATTTGGTTTCCATTCAAAAGCTGCCATTCGCCTGACGGACTTTTGACTGCGGCCCCTACTCGGTCGGCATCCGGATCGGTGGCGATAACTAAGTCGGCGTCAATTTCTTTCGCTTTGTTTAAAGCCAACGTCATGGCTTCCTTTTCCTCTGGATTTGGATAAATGACGGTGGGAAAATTACCATCTGGAATGGCTTGTTCTTCTACGATGCTGACTTGCTCAAAACCTAATAAAGAAAGTGCTTTAGGAACTAAGGTAATTCCGGTGCCGTGTATGGGTGAAAAAACGATTTTTAGATCTTTTTGGCGTTTAATCACTTCGGGTTGGCGGCAATTCGTCAGTATTGTGTTCAGGTAGGCCTCGTCCATTTTTTCATCTAACAAATGGATTAGGCTTGATTTTCCTTCAAATTTAATTTCGTTAATGCTTTGAATGGCGTTTACTTCGGCCACTATATTTTTATCGTGTGGGGCGACTACCTGTGATCCGTCGGACCAATAGGCTTTATATCCGTTATATTCTTTTGGATTATGAGATGCGGTAATGACTAAACCTGCTTGGCAACCTAATTCCCTGACCGTAAATGATAGTTGGGGTGTAGGCCTCAAAGCTGGAAAAAGAAAAACCTCGATGTTGTTGGCAGAAAATATATCGGCACAGATTTGGGTAAATTCGGGTGAATTATTTCGTGAATCATGCGCGATGGCTACTTTGATTTTTTGGTTGGGTAAACATTTATTGAGGTAATTGGCAAAGCCTTGGGTGGCTGCCCCCACGGTGTATCGATTCATTCGGTTGGATCCCACACCCATTTCTCCGCGCATCCCTCCGGTTCCAAACTCAAGTGATTTATAAAATGAATCCGTTAAGGTGGTTATTTCCTTTCGGTCAATTAAGCTCTTTAACGTTGACTTAGTGGTATCATCGTAAGGTCCTGATAACCATTGGTCTATATTTTTTTGGGTGGTTGCGTCGAATGTGGTTGACATTAAAAATATCCGGGATAAATTTTGATGAAAATGAATTTGCAAAGATAATTTTTAATTGGTTTTAAAAGGTGCGAATTATGTTATAATTTTATTTGCGAAAATAAGTAATTGGAATGCACTTTAATAAGTTTTATAGACTTTTTCATTGCATTTTATGGTAATATTAGTGAGTATGTAATTTTCAAAATGGATAGTAATTACTACAAAGATTATTTTGAATTAGAACGAAACCATTGGTGGTTTTTAGCTAGGAACGAAATTATTCGTTCTCAAGTGGAGGAGCTTTATCAGTCAAATGGGGGACCATTGAAAATAATAAATGTAGGTGTGGCCACAGGTGCTACCAGTGAGATGTTGGCGAATTTTGGGGATGTAACTTCCATTGAATATGAGCAAGATTGCATTGATTATACCAAGAGCAAAATTGATATTGATATCCAATTAGGTACCATTTTAGATTTAAAATATCCGGACGAAACTTTTGATTTAGTATGCTCATTTGATGTGATCGAACATGTCGAAAACGACCAATTGGCAGCATCGGAATTGATTCGAGTATGTAAGAAAGATGGATTTGTCTTTATTACAGTTCCGGCGTTTATGAGTATTTGGTCTCAGCATGATGTGATTAACCACCATGTAAAGCGATATGTAATTTCTGAAGTTCATGAATTATTTTCAGATGTATTGACCAGGAAATATGTTTCGTATTTTAATTTCCCTTTATCCATACCTATTTTTATTGTTCGGTTTTTTGACCGATTTATACCTGGTTTCATTAAGAGAAATAAGACGAATTCTGATTTTGATGTGGTATCA
Organism: Aquirufa sp.; assembly: GCA_044349095.1. GTDB lineage: Bacteria > Bacteroidota > Bacteroidia > Cytophagales > Spirosomataceae > Aquirufa. The sequence continues at coordinate 63,987 of JBIKRO010000005.1, forward strand.
AATGCTTGGTTGAATAAACTATTTTATAAAATTTTCATGAGTGAAAAAGGATTTATAAAAAGGAAATTTCATTTTCCTTTTGGTGTTTCCATTATGGGTATTTGGCAAAAATAAATAAGGTGGAAACAGGTCATAAATACAATCATTTGTTTAATCAGTGGTTTTTAGATCGACCATTTTTAATTTCTTTAATCCCTAGTATTTTTTTTTATAGTTTTATTCTTCATTTTGGCATTAATGCTCCATTTGCAGATGATTGGAGTGTAATTAATGGTATGGTTATCCGATTTTTTAATGGTCCCGAAAATTGGATGGAGAAATTTTTGCTTTTGTTTTCGCAGAGCAATGAGCACCGGCTATTCTACACATCTTTGGTTTCGGTTATTCAATATGGACTGTTTGGACAAATCAATTATTTGTGGTTGAGTCTTATTGGTGCCCTTTCGAGTTTTGGATTACACATTATTTTTTACATGTACTTAAACCGTTACCGGTTGGCAAAATGGTTGATTATACCCATCGCAATCATTATCTATAATTTAACATATTTTCAAAACCTTTTTTGGCCAGTTTCTGCATTACAACATAACTCTATTATTTTTTTAGTTTTTTTAGCTGTGTTTATTTTAGATGCGCCACAAAAAAAATGGTCTTATTTTTTGGTAGGTAGTTTTTTAGTCTCAATAGCTGTTTTTTCAAGTGCGAATGGCTTTGTTATTTTGATCGCAGGCATCCCCATTATAGCAATATATCCAAAAAAGTATTGGTTTTTATGGTTTTTTTTGTCTCTCTTTTTATTTATACTTTATACGATTAATTACATCCATCCTGTTCAGAGAGCTAATATTCTTGATAATTTATTTTTAGCTGATCGAATTCTTATTTCATTTTTTGTTTATTGGGGTGCATTTTTGGGTACTTTTTTTTCTGGCCCCAGTATTCTAAGTATTGCTTCAAGTTGTATCATCGGTGTATTTATTTTTTCATTTATTACGTATTGGTTTTATACTAAATGGAGCATGATTCTTGAGAAAAACAATGACATTAAATTTCTTGCTTCTATCTATTTATTTTTGATTTGTACGATTACCATTTATTCAGTTGCTAGGGCTAATAATGATATTTATTTAATTTTTGAAAGTAGGTATGGGATCAATTTTGTTTTGATTCTAATATTAACGGTTATCATAGTTAGTCGTATCATTAAGAATGAACTCAATTCCATGAAATTATTTTTTATTGGATTTACTATTTTGTTTTCTGGCTTTTCATTTTATAATCAGGTTTTTAACCTCATTGATTTTACAAATATGTTAGTTGCAGGAAGTATTAAATCAAACATTCATAAAAGAGAATTTTATTTTTATCGAGATTCGATTCAAAGAAAAGTAGATTTAAGTAAGCCAACGCTCAATGCAATGGCTGATTTAAGTAAGCCGATAGTTAATATTACCACTAAATTACCCGCATCTATAAAATACCTTAATGATGTGATCAAATTGACTTTTGATCATAAAATTTATCAGCTTGATAAAAGTTTAAAGGTTGTTTCAAGCGAAATGCAAGTTCCGCGTTACCATGTTACTAATGGATCTAATCAATTTAAATTGGGAGAATTTGAATTTGATATAAATTCAGCACATTTTTCATATACCGGTTTAAAAGTCAAGGGTAGGATTTTAAATGGCGCAGATGGATATTATTTAGTTTTTGAGAATGGTCAACATCAAAACTGGGTTTTCAATATGTATTGGAGGGAAATAGATCGCCGCAAGCAACTGACTCATTGGGACGGAATATATTTAAGAAATTTGAGCGGAGCGGTTCCCTTTATTTATTTACCTGACGACCGATATGTGGCAAAAATCTTTAAGATAGAAGATGGTGTGGCCTCATTGGTAGGCGTAACACCTAACTTCAAAGTTAATGGGATGTGATTTCCCCTTTAAAAACTAGCTTTGCAGGTCCTATTAAGAATATTTCACTGAAGCCATCTTGTGGATTTCCTTCGAATGAAACAGCTAATTCGCCTCCTAATGTTTTAATTTGAACGGGACTTTTCATGCCCTGAAATACATTTGATATCAAAGCTGCTGCGGTAACTCCTGTTCCACATGAATAAGTTTCATCCTCTACGCCACGCTCGTAGGTTCTGACAAAGATGGTATGGGCGTCAACTTTCTCAACAAAATTGGCATTTGTTCCTTGAATAGGTTCGTATGCTTCAGAATATCGAATTGTTGCCCCCACATTTTTTACATCATAAAATTGAACTTGCTTTACGAATCTCACGAAGTGTGGCGACCCGGTATTGGTGAAAAAATCATCTCCATGTTGGTCTATCGCGTGAACATCCATCATTTGAAGGGATATTTTGTCCGCGCCAACAAGCGCCGTGTGAGGGCCATCTACGGCAATAAAACTTGCTTTTTCTTTGATGATATGTAAATCAGCTGCAAATCTCACCAGGCATCGACCTCCATTGCCACACATGGTTCCAATCGTCCCATCGGAATTATAGTAGACCATTTTAAAATCATATCCCGGTGCATTTTGCAATAGCATGAGTCCATCAGCCCCTATCCCAAATCTTCGTTGGCACAACTGTGCAATAGCCTCTTTACTTAGATTAAAAAGCTCATTTCGATCATCTATGATGATGAAGTCGTTGCCAGTACCTTGGTATTTATAGAATTGCATAATTTTTAATTGCGAGGCAATTTAGGAATTTTGGATTAAATAACGCTCCTTAATTACCTGAATGTGATGCTTTTCGTGGCCAGCAATCATCCAAGCTAATGCACGAGCGCTGACCGACTGGCCATTAGCATTACCTAATTGGTTCGCTTGGGTCGTGCTAAAGGATTCAATTAGGCTTATCGTCGCTTGACGAACATGGCGATATTGTGTCAAAATATCGGCAAAATTCTGAGATTCATATTGCGCATGAAGTAAATATTCGTTTTCATCAAAACTCGGAAGTGCTTGTCTTTCCCCTCGAGAAATAGCGAGGGTTCGGTAGCTAAAAACGCGTTCAGTATCTATGATATGACCTAGGAGTTGTTGGATGCTCCATTTACCAGGGGCATAGGCAAAGGTTTCTTGGCCTTTTGCTAAGTTCTGGCAGATTTCGAGCAGGTCGGCATGTTGGCTTTTCAGGATATCGAGCAAATGGTCCTCAGGCCCAAAGTTCAGGTATTCAGCGAAATAGCTTGAGTTTGGGTATTCAAAAGGCTCGGGTAGTCTCATTATTTCAATAAATTTTCCACAAAGGTATTGTTTGAAAGCAGAAAATGCCTAATTTTGTGCCACCAATTTAGAAAGGTCCGGTAGTTCAGTTGGTTAGAATACATGCCTGTCACGCATGGGGTCGCGGGTTCGAGTCCCGTCCGGACCGCCAACTTTAATTTAAGTCTCTGATTTTCAGGGACTTTTTTTTTGCTCGGTGCTAAATGGGGTGCTGCAAGTTACTTGCATCTACTAATATTGTGTTATTCTAATTGTTCAAAGGGTATATCAAGTAAATCAAATAATTTATTGCTTTGATAATTAAAATGCCACCATTCCATCGGATCCACGACAAATCCATGTCTTTTCATGACACCTTTTAGTAATTCTCTGTTTGAAATCACCTCTTTGGGCAGTTTCATGTATTCCGGATGTGCAGGGTAAACAAGCGCATCAAAGGGGGTCGGCATTTTTAATTCGCTTTTTGATTTAAAATCTATTAATGTCAAATCGAGTGCAATTCCTCGATTGTGCTTACTCCCTTGCCATGGTAAACCCATGTAAAGCGAATCAGGAAGCATTTCATACATTTGACAAGTTATACGATAAGGTCGATAAGCATCATAGATTTTTAGTCCTAGCCCCATCTCATTTAATTCTTTTTCCACCTTGATTAATGCTTTTATGACAGGTAGCCTTACGTATGCTTTAGCTTGTTGATAAAGTTTGGTGTAAAATACATTCTGAGTAGTAGCGTATTTTATGTCCAATTCAATGGCGGGGATGTACTTATTTATGAGAACAAGGGCATTATTGCTATCTTTTTGGATAGATTGTTTAAATGATTCTTGGCTAGAAATAATGGTTAATCCGTATTTATTTTTTGATTGTGCATTCGAATAGAACGCAGGTAAAATAAATAAGATTAAAAGTGAAATTTTACTATGTACCAGTCGCATGATTAACTCTAATTAATTATTGACTGCAATTTATATAAATCAAATTAAACTGTTTGTAAATAAAGTTTTTCTAATTCATTGGCTGAAATATCTTTTGAATGTAAAATGGAAACAAGGTTTCCTTCTTTCATAATTCCGATTCGATTTGCAATTTCTTTTGCTCTAAAAATGTCATGTGTTGCCATTAGAATAGCTGTTCCATTAGCTGCTAATTCTTGTATAATTTCAGAAAATTCATTGGATGCTTTTGGGTCAAGTCCGCTAGTAGGTTCGTCCAATAATAGTGCTTTTGCTTTTTTGGCGATAGCGATGGCTATGCCGACTTTTTGTCTCATTCCTTTAGAATAGCCATTGACACGTTTTTCGTGAGCAGTAGAGCTTAGCCCTGCCTTTTTTAATAAATCAACAATTTCATTTTTTTTATAAGAAAAACCGGCTAAAGAAGAGAAGAATTCCAGGTTTTCGATTCCACTAAGATTTGGATAAAGCATAACGGTTTCAGGAATATAAGCCAAGTATTTTTTTGTTTCATTATGATTGTGACCTACTGTCATTCCGTTGATTTTTGCTTGTCCTGAAGACGGCTCAATAAATCCAAGAAAACAATTAATTGTAGTTGTTTTGCCAGCACCATTTTGTCCAAGTAAAGCAAAAATTTCACCTTCTTCAATCATTAAATTTAAATTAGTTAGTGCAGGTTGATCCCCATATATTTTTGATAAATTGATTGCTTCTAGCATATAAATTAGTATTTATTAGTTCTAAATTTTGTATTTCCCCAAATTAAAAAGCTGCCAATGAAAATTAGGTATGAAATGAGCTGCAGGTACCATTTATCAGGTATTTTTTCATCAAAATAAGCTAGTGTAATATTTTTCCAATTTTCCTCTTGGACTGAAACATCTTTGAAAATTTTAGGATAGTAGTACAGGCGCTTTTTTTCATGAAAATGTTCTAGACTTTTCAAAAAACTCAAGTGATTACCTAAATCTGATTTACCTATTGAATTGAGATTTAGTTGTGTATGAATGCTAGGGACAAAGAGTCCAATGTTAGCTGCGAATTGATTTCTTTGGAGGAGTTTTTCTTGAAATTCTTTAGATACCGCGGCTGCGTCGTCATCTCCCATTTGTTGCATTGCATAATACCATAACCAGCTATAATCTTTACCCTCCGGATGTTTATACGCTTTAAATTGTGGATAATGTTGGTGGAATTTTGTTACCGTTGGTTCTTTAGGCTCATCCCATTTGTTATGGTACCCATCTCGGCTTTCTAGGACCGTACTAAATGCTTCTGGTACGGGATATTTGTAGGTGGAAATTGCATTAATGCCAGCTGGAATAATAATGGTTAGCATTAACCAAGTAAGTAATAAATAAGTTGCGTTTTGACTAGAATTTAGATGGAAACTGAGTAAAAACCACGTAATAGAAAACCAAAAAGTAATATATAAGATGGATAAAAGGGAATAGGCTAATAAAGGTACGTCCCATGGTAATTTTAAATACAAAGTAGCTAGGATTAATAAAACGATCAACAAACTAATGATGATTGAAAAGCGGAGTAATAACTTAGTTTTAATGAGCGTTATAGGGTTTGAAGTCTGACTAATGACTAAACTCCAAG
>JBIKRO010000107.1:0-6927 GCA_044349095.1 Aquirufa sp.
TTGAGAAAAACCTGCGGAGATTCCTTTGGATACAATTCTTGATTTGGAATTTTTACCTAAATGAATCATTTTGGTGCCCGTATCAGCTTGCTGGTAATTATTGGTCACCGCCACCGAATAAAATTCGCCTATCGAATAATCACCTTTCAAAACTACTGAAGGATATTTCCAAGTAACAGCTGAACCTGTTTCCACTTGTGTCCAAGATAATTTGGAATGAGCACCATCACAAATACCTCTTTTTGTTACAAAATTATAAATCCCTCCTTTTCCTTCTTTATCACCTGGATACCAATTTTGAACAGTTGAGTATTTCACTTCTGCACCCGAATGAACAAAAATCTCTACGACAGCAGCATGCAATTGATTTTCATCACGCATGGGAGCCGTACAACCCTCCAAATAACTTACATATGATTCATCTTCGGCTACAATTAAAGTTCGTTCGAACTGACCTGTACCCGATGCATTAATTCTAAAATAGGTAGACAATTCCATTGGACAACGAACACCTTTAGGAATGAAACAGAATGAACCATCAGAAAAAACGGCAGAATTTAATGCTGCAAAATAATTGTCTTTGACAGGCACGACACTCCCTAAGTACTTTTTGATTAATTCTGGATGCTCCTTAACAGCTTCCGATATGGAACAAAAAATGACTCCTTTTTCAGATAATGTTTCCTTAAACGTAGTGGCTACAGATACAGAATCAATTACTGCATCCACAGCTACATTGGATAATCTTTTTTGTTCATCCAAACTAATTCCTAATTTCTCAAAAGTCCTTCTTAGTTCAGGATCTATTTCATCCAAGGAATTTAATTGCTTTTTTTGAACAGGAGCTGAATAATATTTTAAGGATTGATAGTCCGTCGGCTTATATTTTACATTGGCCCAAGTTGGCTCCTCTAACGTTTTCCAATGTCTAAATGCAGCTAATCGCCAATTTAAAAGCCAATCTGGTTCGCTTTTTTTCTCCGATATAAAATGAATCGTTGATTCATCTAAACCAATCGGCGCTTCATCTGTCTCAAAAAAAGATTCGAAACCATATTTGTAATCTGAACTAGTTACTTCCTGTAAAATATCGTCTACCTTGTCTGCCATAATAATTCAATACATCTTAAAAGCCCAAAATTACAAAATGAAATTTAAAGATTAAGGCTATTGTTTAGAATGGATATAAATAAACTAAAATAATGGTGTATTTCTGATCAAACTTTCTTCTAATGAAATAAATGTTTCAGTTCTTTGAATACCATTAACTTTTTGAATTTTATCGTGCAATACTTCTCTTAGGTGTTGAGTATCTCGACATATAATTTTAGCAAATATCGAATAAATACCAGTTGTATAGTGAATATTAACTACTTCAGGTATTTCTTCCAACTGTTTAGCAACATCCGCATACAAACTACTTTTATCTAAATAAATACCTAGAAATGCACAAATATCCCAACCGATCTTTGAATAATCAATTAATAATTGAGAACCTTTAACGATACCTAAGGCTTGCATTTTTTTCATTCGGACATGTACTGTTCCACCTGAGACCTCTAATCGATTACCTATTTCGGTAAAAGGCAAATTAGCATCTGAGACTAAAATCTCTAATATTTTATAATCAAGTGGGTCTAGGTCTTGCTTGCGATCCATGAATAAATTAAAATTAAATAGTGTATTTGTTAAAATATTTACAAAAAAATGACAATTTTATTAAATAATTTTGAATTTATACTTTACCACATTATATTTGTCAGTATCTTAATTACAAAGGTAGTTAATTTTATTGTAGGGTGATGAAATTGGCAGACGTGCCCTCCTGTCTCGGGGGTGGTGATTCTGGGATAAACGCGGCATAACGGGTTGACCACTAAGTTAGTTCTGTGTCGTGGCTAACCACATCTTGGAGGTTCGAATCCTTCTCCTACAGCATTTAGTTTTTAGTTTGTTGATGAAGTGTAATGTTAAAAGCAATCCTATTTTAGGATTGCTTTTTTATTTAGATAAAAGTCTATAAATTTAATAGAGAAAAATTCAACCTTTTAAACAAAATCAACATGAGCTTACGTTTAGGTGACATCGCCCCAGATTTCCAAGCGGAATCAACTTTAGGGCACATATCCTTCCATGAATGGATTGGGGATTCATGGGCATTATTCTTTAGCCATCCAGCTGATTTTACTCCCGTATGTACGACTGAATTAGGAAAAACTGCTTTGCTTAATGGTGAATTCACCAAAAGAGGAGTAAAAGCCATTGCTATTTCAGTGGATTCTCTAGAATCACATAATAAGTGGGTCCCAGACATTGAAGAAATCAATTCAGTTCACATGAACTTTCCGATTATTGCCGACCCAGAAAAGACAGTAGCATTACTTTATGATATGATTCACCCAAATGCATCTGAAAAAGCGACAGTAAGATCTGTATTTATTATAGGACCCGATAAAAAAATTAAATTGACATTAACATATCCGGCTTCTACAGGAAGAAATTTCACAGAAATATTACGTGTGATAGACTCATTGCAATTAACGGCTAATTACCAAGTGGCAACGCCGGCAGATTGGGTCTATGGTGAAGATGTAATTATTACCCCTGCTGTATCAGATGCCGATGCAGTGGCTAAATTTCCAAAGGGATTTACCAGTGTTAAACCCTATTTGAGAAAAACACCTCAACCAAATTTGTAAGATTCTAATATTTAAAAGGAGAATTTGGCCATCATGTCATTCTCCTTTTTTTTATGTATTCAAACCATTAAAATTTCAGTAAATTCGCCTATCTGTTAAATAGAACTATTTCATTATGCTTTCCAACCAAGATTTTACTAAAACACCTGCCTTCAATAATTTAAAAAATGATTTCAATAGGCTTAATTCAATTAATATTAAAAGCTTATTTGATGCAAACGAACAAAGGCAAAATGAATTCAGTGTAGAGTTTAACGATATATTTTTCGATTATTCTAAAAACTTATTGGACCAGCAAGCATTCAAAAATTTGATTGAATTAGCGCTTCAAACAGGTTTAAAATCAGCCATAAATGCTCAATTTTCTGGAGATGTTATCAATGTAACCGAAAATAGATCCGTTCTCCATACTGCCTTAAGAGCTAAAGCCAATTCAGAAATCTTAATAGACGGTAAAAATATCATGGTGGATATTCAGTTGGTCAAAAATCAAATGAAAGACTTTTGTGGCCAAGTGATTAATGGTCATTGGAAAGGTTACACAGGCAAAACAATTACAGATATTGTAAATATTGGAATTGGTGGCTCTGATTTAGGTCCCGTAATGGTTACCGAAGCATTAAAAGCATATAAAAATCATTTGAATATTCACTTTGTAAGTAATGTAGATGGCACCCACATTTCAGAAACATTAAAAAAAGTGAATCCAGAAACCACGTTGTTTTTAATCGCTTCTAAGACATTTACGACACAAGAAACAATGGCAAATGCATTTTCAGCCAGAAATTGGTTTTTGGGCCAGGCAGAGGAAATGAAGCATGTTTCTAAACATTTTGTAGCCATGTCTACAAATAAAATCGAAGTGGAAAAGTTTGGAATTGATGCTCAAAACATGTTTGTATTTTGGGATTGGGTGGGTGGACGTTACTCCCTATGGTCAGCCATTGGACTATCGATTGCACTAAGCATCGGATTTGAAAATTTCGAACTGTTGTTATCGGGTGCAAATGAAATGGATGTGCATTTCTCTACAGCATCTTTTGAAAATAATATACCGGTTATATTGGCTTTATTAGGTATTTGGTATACTCAATTCTTTAATGCTGGTACACACGCTATTTTACCCTATGATCAATATATGCATCGTTTTGCAGCCTATTTCCAACAAGGAGATATGGAATCTAATGGCAAATCGGTCGATCGCAATGGGAATCGAGTTACTTATCCTACGGGTCCTGTCATATGGGGGGAGCCAGGTACGAATGGCCAACATGCATTTTATCAATTAATACATCAAGGAACCCAATTGATACCAGCAGACTTTATTGCCCCAGCCATTACACATAATAAAATCGGGAATCACCATACCCTACTTATGTCTAACTTCTTCGCTCAAACGGAGGCCTTAATGAATGGGAAATCAAAAAAGGAAGTTGACATAGAGTTAGAAAAAGCAGGATTATCCACAGAACAAATAAATAAAATAGGTCCATTTAAGGTGTTTGAGGGAAATAGACCAACGAACTCCATCTTAGTGAAACAAATAACGCCTAAAACTTTGGGCTCATTAATTGCTATGTATGAGCACAAGATCTTTGTACAAGGAATTATTTGGAATATATTCAGTTATGATCAATGGGGAGTAGAATTAGGAAAGCAATTAGCCAACTCCATATTGCCCGAATTAGAAAACGATCAAAAAATCAATTCTCATGATAGCTCGACCAATGGGTTGATTAACAAATTTAAAGCGTGGAGATCTTAAGATAAATACGTACTTAATTGATCTAAAGTCAATACTTCTTGACTGCCGCTTATCATATCCTTGAGTGAAATTAAACCGGATTTTATTTCTTCGGAACCGATTACAGCTACAAACTTAATTCCTTTTTTATCAGCGTATTCAAAAGATTTTTTGATTTTAGCTACATCAGGATAAACCTCACAAGGAACTCCAATTGCACGTAATGAATTAGCTAAACCCAAACATTTTAATTGGCCCTCTAGATCGAAATAAGTAAACAAAACTTTACAAGCACTAGCATCGACCGCAGGTAATAATTCCAAAGTGTCCATGACGTCAATGATCCTTTCAATACCAAAGGAAATACCAACACCCGACATGTTGGGTAAACCAAATGAACTCGTTAAATTATCATATCGTCCACCTCCCACAATACTACCAAAAGCTAGATCCAATGCTTTACCTTCAAAAATAAGTCCCGTATAATAGGACAATCCCCGAGCTAATTTAACATCAAAATTAATGTTCGATTGATCTGCTGAAAAGGAAAGTACATCATCTATTTCTTTTAAGCCGGCTAAACCGATCTCAGAATCGGCCAAAAATGACTTTAAATTAGAAATTTTTTGATCATTCGTACCTTCAAACTCAAGTATACCTTTTAATTTGTCCAGTTTTTCAATTTCAAATCCTTGTTCCAACAATTCATTTTTGACAACATCCCAACCTACTTTATCTAATTTATCTAAAGCAATCGCAAAAGAAGAGAATTTATCCGTCATCCCTAAAACATCTACAATTCCAGTCAATACTTTTCTGGAATTAATTAATAATTGGACGTTTAAGTTTAATTCAGAAAATATAGATTGAAATAAAGAAACCAATTCAGCTTCATTCACTAATGAATCGGATCCCACTATATCGGCATCACATTGATAAAATTCCCTATATCTTCCTTTTTGAGGTCTATCAGCTCGCCAAACTGGTTGAATTTGATATCGTTTAAAAGGAAATGCTATTTCACTTCTATTCATAGAAACAAAACGAGCAAATGGTACTGTCAAATCATAACGCAACCCTTTTTCCACGATCTTATGCGAAAGATTTTTATACCCTAAATCAATATCATTTTGGGAGACGTCTTTTAAAAAATCGCCTGAATTTAAAATTTTAAAAAGTAATTGATCTCCTTCTTCGCCATATTTACCCATTAAAGTGGATAAGTTTTCAATCGATGGTGTTTCAATATTTTGGAACCCAAAACGTTCAAAATGCTTTTTGATTATTGAAAAAACATAATTTCTTTTGACCATTTCTTTTGGTCCAAAATCTCTAGTTCCCCTTGCGTTGCTTGGCTTTTGCATCATATATAAAAAACAAAATTAATTAATTATGCTTAATATTTTTGATAAATAACCTAGAATAGCTATTTTTGCATACCAAATTTTAAAGACATGGCTGTAACAAGATTAAAACGTAAAGACAGAAGAAATAAAGCAGTAGCAAACAATAAAGTTGCCGCTATCAAAATTTTAAAACGTAGACCAATTATCAAATTGGTGGATGTGGAAGAAATCAAAGCTACTTTTAATAAGTAATTTTTATATCTTTATATTTAAACCGGTTTTTACCGGTTTTTTTTTATCTAAAACCTACTAAACAAAATGAAAAAGTCACTATTCGTATTGGCCATTTCGATTTTCACATTAGCATTTAACGTTAATGCGCAAGATCATAGGCATGCAGTTGTTAATCCAACAAATCCTGAAATCACTGAATATTGGGATCCAGAAGTGAAAGTAATTACACCTGGAACTACTCCTTCGGATGCCATCATTCTATTTGACGGAAAAGATTTAAGTAATTGGGAATCAGCAAAAGATGGTTCTCCAGCTTTGTGGAAGGTAGATCCTACAGAAAAGTCAATGACGGTTGTTGGCAAAACTGGCAATATATCAACTAAGCAAAAATTTGAGAACTATCAACTACACATTGAATGGAGATCCCCTATTGAGCCTGATACTAAAAAAAGTCAAGGCAAAGGAAATAGTGGTGTTTTCATGCAAGGAATGTATGAGGTACAAGTAATGAACTCGTATCAAAATAGAACGTATCGCAATGGGCAAGCGGGAAGTATTTATAAGCAAAGTGCTCCATTGGTTAATGCTACATCTAAAATGGGAGAATGGAATACTTATGACATCATTTATACGGCTCCAAAATTTACGATTAATGGGGGCATAGACACTCCAGCATACGTAACTGTTATCCACAATGGAGTAGTGGTACAAAATCATACTAAAATCCAAGGAACTACAGAATACATAGGCCAACCCAAAAATCCAGTACATGGACCGGGCCCTATCAGCTTACAAGATCATGGAAATCAAGTAAGTTTTCGAAATATATGGATTCGAGAAATGTAAAAAGATCTAAATTTTAATTAAGGAAGGTTTTTTTATCAAAAACCTTCCTTTTTTTGTT
>JBIKRO010000108.1:0-6916 GCA_044349095.1 Aquirufa sp.
AACTTCATTTTTGGCATCTTGAAATTCACGAATACCTTTACCCAATCCTCTCATTAATTCAGGTAATTTTTTACCGCCAAAAAATAATAATATGGCTAATCCGATAAGTAACAATTCTCCGCCACCTAAACCGTTCAAAAACAATAATATACTTGCTGTGTTCATATTTTCTAAATTTTAATTGTGTAAATATATTCAATCCTAATTAAAAATCCTCAAATTAAAAATCAAAAGATTTACAATTGCTTTTCAAATTCATCCAATTCATTCTTTATTGATTTTCCAACCCAAAGTACTAGCGCTAAATCATCCGTAAAACCAATTATAGGTAAAACATCAGGTATGAAATCGAATGGGGATATAAAATAAATCAAAACAGCTGCTATTTTCGCCAAGGCAATAGCAGGAAGTTTTCTATATGATCCTTGTATATAAGCCTTAATCAATTGGCTAAATAGCACAATATAGTGATTAAGAAGCTTGACAACAGTCAAATTACTATTAGCTGCTGTTTCAGTTACTTTCTGAAGTGCGCGCTTAATTAAATTCAACAAACCCAATTGGTCTTTTTGAATAATATCCTCTCCCTTTTGCAAAGCTTCTTTAAAGTATTTAGAGTCTAGGATTCTGTTAATAAAACTCATATTACGGGTCATAAATTAGATTTTAACTTTTAAATATACTAAAATCATTTTAAAATTTTAGTTGTATTATCCTTATTCATCAGGTTAACGAAAAAATCATTTAATTATTAGCTCTTTTGTCGTAATTTTGGAAAATTTTTTGAACCAATTAATACTAAATTTTTACAAAATGAAAATTACCGTAGTAGGAGCAGGTGCTGTTGGAGCCACATGCGCTGACAATATCGCAAGAAAAGAATTAGCTGATGAATTAGTTTTATTAGATATCAAAGAGGGTATCGCGGAAGGAAAAACATTAGACATGTATCAAACAGCTAGCTTATTAGGTTTTGATACTAAGCTGATTGGGTCTACAAATGACTATACAAAAACGGCTAATTCTGATGTCGTTGTGATCACTTCAGGTTTACCACGTAAACCAGGAATGACGCGTGAAGAGTTGATTGGCGTTAATGCAGGAATTGTTAAAAGTGTTGTTGAAAACATACTTAAGTATTCTAAAAATCCGATTATCGTGATTATTTCAAATCCGATGGATACCATGACTTATTTAACCAATTCGATAGCTGGATTAGATAAGCACCGTATTATTGGAATGGGTGGCACATTAGATTCTGCTAGATTTAAATGTTATTTGGCCAAAGCCATGGATGTTTCCATCAATGACATTTCAGGTACGGTAATCGGTGGACATGGAGATACGACGATGATTCCATTAAAACGTTTAGCTACGTACAATGGAGTACCGGTAAGCCAATTTTTGGATGCGGAAACATTGGATAAAGTGGTGGCTGATACGATGGTAGGCGGGGCAACCTTAACAGGTCTTTTAGGAACATCTGCTTGGTATGCACCAGGGGCTGCTGGTGCCGCTTTAGTAGAAGCCATCGTGCGAGATGAAAAAAAGATCATGGCATGTTGCGTTCCATTGAATGGAGAATATAATCAAAAAGATATATGCTTAGGTGTTCCGGTCATTTTAGGCAAGAATGGTTGGGAAAAAATCATTGATTACAAATTGACTGAAGAAGAACAAGCTACATTCAATAAATCAGCCGATGCGGTACGAAATATGAATGCGGTTTTAGAAACACTTTCTTTATAAGATCTTATTTTTAGCTATAAAAAAAAGCCTGTCATGTAGATGACAGGCTTTTTTGTGTAAAAGAAATTTATTTTACTTTGATCTGATGGCGATCACTGGATCCATCTTAGCGGCAACCCAAGCCGGTACAATACCGGATAAAATGCCTATAAAGCTAGAAATAAGCAATCCTTTGCTAATATTTGAGAAAGTCAATTGGAGTGGAAGTGCATCTTGTGGTATATAAGTAATGAGTACAACAAGACCTATGCCAACTAATCCCCCAATTAAGCTTAAGAATATAGCTTCAAACAAAAATTGGAATAGAATAAAGTAATTCTTGGCACCTAAAGATTTCTGAATGCCAATAATATTAGTCCTTTCTTTGACCGATACAAACATAATATTCGCAATACCAAAGCCACCAACCAATAATGAAAATCCAGCGATCAATGAACCCGCAATATTTAATGCGGCAAATATTCCATCAAAAAATTGATTTAAACCATCTAATCGGTTCACCGAAAAACTAAGCTCATCTTTAGGCTTTATGGATCTTAATCCCCTCATCATGCCTATGACTTCCCCTTCCATATTCAATTGGCCCAAATCCGAATCAAATGCTTTTAGCGCTATGTCGGGCGATGGACGATCTTTTTGAAAGATGGACGAATAAGTCGAATAAGGAATAAATACTTTTTCATCCGGAGTTCCTCCAAAACTCAAAATGTCAGTTCCCTTTTTTTCAATAACCCCGATAATAGTGAATTTTATTCCGTTCAACTTGATCACCTCTCCCACCGCATTTGAACTTAATTGTAAGTTTTCAGCAACCAAAGAACCAATAATACACACGTTCATTCCATTTTCTGATTCTATGGGCAAAAAATAACGTCCTGAAGCAATTGGGATATTGGCGATTTGATTATAATCATAACTAGCTCCTGTCATATTGACATCCATACTATTACTGCCTTTTGACGCCGTTTTAGTATTTCCATTGTCAATGATGGCAATTGCCTGGGCTGACTTCAAATTTTCTTTCAAAAATTTAAATTCTGAGTATTTCATGTCGGGCCGATTAAAATACTTCCACCACGGATAATTATTCTCCATAATCCAAGGCCATTTACCCAGGTAAAAAACACCTGCCCCTGAAAATGAGTCTATTTCTGATCGAATATTTTTATTGAGCGAATCCACAGCCGTAAATACGGCGACTATCGCGAAAATACCTACACTGACACCTAAAAGAGAAAGTGTAGTCCTTAAAATATTCGATCTTAATGCCTGATAAGCAAACAAAAAACTCTCCCAAACTTGAATTAAAAATTTCATAAATAATGGATTCAACCCAAAATTACAATTATTAGTGAAACCTTGTATGAATAGTTGATGAATAGAAAATATAAACTCTAAATGGTTCTATGAAGGTAAGATTGGATTTTGTAATTTTGAGCCTTGTCGAATAACGTTATGATTTGGAGTCATTCAGAATTAGAAAACTTAACCATTCATTTTGAAGGAAAATTATATTTAGATCAATCCCAAAATGCTGAGATTGCGCGTAAAATATATTCCACGGATGCCTCTGTATATCAAGTAAAACCCAGCGCCGTAGCTATTCCAGCGAATGCTAAAGATATTAAGCGGCTTATCCTTTTTGCAAAAAAACACAAAACCTCCGTCATTCCTAGGGGAGCAGGAACATCCTTAGCGGGCCAAGTCGTAGGTGATGGGATCGTTATGGAAGTTGCTTCCAGTTTGAGTCGAATCATACTTTTAAATAAAAAAGAAAAATCCGTTTGGGTAGAACCCGGAATTATTAGGGATGATTTAAATAAACAAATTGAACAATCAGGCTTGTTTTTTGGTCCCGAAACATCGACGGCCAACCGCGCACTTTTAGGTGGCATGTTAGGAAATAATTCCTGCGGATTACACTCGATTGTTTGGGGGAATGTCAGAGACCATTTAGTAGAAACGCGTGCTATTTTATCTGATGGAACCGAAATACATACGCATCCACTGAGCAACGAAGAATTTTATAAAAAAACTTCATTAAATAACTTAGAAGGACATATTTATAAGGAAATACATCGAATATTAAACAATCCAGAGCTTCAAAAACAGATTAAAACCCGCTTTCCTAAGGCAGAAATCAAAAGAAGAAATAGTGGATATGCGCTGGATGCGTTAATCGACATGCAACCCTTTAATCCAACGGGCCAACCCTTTAATTTATCCGCGTTAATTGCCGGATCGGAAGGAACGCTTGCCATTGTTCATTCAATGAAATTAAATTTATTGGATTTGCCGGCTGTTGAAGTGGCACTCATTTGCATTCATTGCCATAGCATACAAGAATCCTTGCAAGCCAATATTGTAGCGCTTACACACGAACCTACAGCATCTGAATTAGTGGATGATTATATCCTATCTTTTACCGAAAATCATCCCAATTTTCAAAATGATCGTGATTTTATCGAAGGAAAACCTGCCGCTATTTTAATGGTCGAGTTTAGGTCTACGACCACGGAAGAGCTTAATATGCAAGTAAATGCATGTATTCAGAGTTTAAAAGATTCCAAAATAGGCTACGCATACCCAGTACTAGATAAAAATAATATAGATAAAGGTTGGGGCATAAGAAAGGCAGGTTTGGGTTTGATTAGAAATGCGATAAGCAAGAAACAGCCCGTTAATTTAATTGAAGACTGTGCGGTCTCCCCTACTGATCTTCCTAATTATGTAGCTGAAATACAGGCTTTGTTAGCTAAACATAAAGTCGATGCTGCCTATTATGCACATGCTGGAGCTGGCGAATTGCACATAGAGCCCTTTTTAGATATCAACTCTCAAGAAGGCAAAATACTTTTTCGAAGTATTTTAAGCGAAACCGTTGACATATTAATAAAATACCAAGGGTCATTAAGTGGCGAACATGGGGATGGTCGATTAAGAGGTGAATTTATCGAGAAAATGATGGGGAAGGAATTGCTAAATCTTTTTAAAGAGATCAAGCATATTTTTGATCCTTACCAAATACTTAATCCTGGTAAAATTGTAAATAGTCCTCCCATGGATGAGGAATTTAGAATTTCAAATTCGGACGAGTATCAAATAAAAAGTTTTTTCAATTATGGGGATTTCGAAAATCCACTTAGATTGGCCGAAAAATGCTCAGGTTCAGGGGATTGTAAGAAAACAGCCTTAACGGGAGGAACCATGTGCCCTAGTTTTATGGCGACACTAGATGAAAAAGATAGTACTCGGGCTAGGGCCAACATGCTCAGACAGATATTATCTGAACCAGGAGAAAACCCTTTTACTAATCCTGAATTAAACGAAGTCCTAGATCTATGTCTTTCTTGCAAAGGATGCCAAACTGAATGCCCTTCCGGTGTCGATATCACCAAATTAAAAGCAGAAACCCTTCAGCAAAAATATTTAACAGATGGTATTCCTTGGCGCACAAAGCTCATTGGCCATTTTCCTATCCTGCAGAATTTAGCCAGGAAATTCGCCCCCCTGTATAATTTTCTCATTGAATTTCCATTATCCAGCATAGTCATCAAAACCATTTTAGGTTTTTCTTGGGAAAGAAGTTTACCTAAGGTCTATTTTTATTCTTTGGAAGATTGGTTCAAAAAATATGGTAAAAAATATCCTCAGGATCAATTCAAAAACGGTTCCGTTTATTTGTTTGCAGACGAATTTACTAATTACAATGAGGTTGACCTAGGTAAAAAAACAGTTCTACTTTTAAATGAATTGGGATTTGGGGTAAAAATACCGCATGGAGTGATTAGTGGTAGAAGCTATTTGTCCAAGGGAATGTTAATCGAAGCAAAAAAAATAGCTGAGAAAAATATTGAAATATTAGCTCCCATGATACATGCTAACGAACCTTTTATTGGCATCGAACCTAGCGCCATTTTAACATTCAGAGATGAAATTCCAGATCTTGTAAGTCCCGAAATGAGAGATTTGGCAAAACAAATTGCCGAAAATTGTTTGTTGGTGGACGAATTTTTATCCCAACAAATAAAACTCAAAAAAATAGTTAAGTCGGACTTTACTCAAGAAAGCAAAAAAATCATGTTGCATGGTCATTGCCATCAAAAATCGATAGCAGGCCTTGTGCCAACAAGGCACGTTTTAAGTTTTCCGGAGAATCAAGAAGTAGAACTTTTGCCTACTGGTTGCTGCGGCATGGCTGGATCTTTTGGTTATGAGCGAAAGCATTATAAATTATCACAGCAAATAGCCAATTTAGTTTTATTTCCTAGGGTTTTAGCTGCAAAGGGTTCTGTCATCATTGCATCCAATGGAACATCGTGCCGGCATCAACTAAAAGATGGAATCGAAAAAACCGGAATGCATACTGTTGAAATTATGTATGATTCCTTAGCCCAAAAAACATTTAAATCATGATTCAATACAATATTTCAATCTTCATAAAGCACGCGATAGATTCAATAGCCTTAAGTGACATTCAACTTATCATTCTTCCGCAATTAATGAATTTGGCGTATATCGACCAAGCGCATACATTTGAAATTTTGTCGCATCAAGAACCTGATTCAAAAGGATATTCGATTCAATGTTTAATTCCTGATTTTGAAGAGCAGCATGGAGATGAAATTGAAAACTTGATTTCTACTTATTTCCAACAAAAATTCCCGAATCAATTCGTTTATTTTCCAAGCCAACTAAAAAGAATTTAAGCCCATAGAATTGGAACATCTAAATACGAATTTGCTTGAGAAAAAGGTCTCGTTCCAAACCAACCTCCCCTATTGGCCGAAAGGGGTGATGGATGTGAAGTTTTTATGATGTGATGTCTTTTTAGGTCTAAATCTTTTCCCAATTTTTGTGCATAATTCCCCCAGAGCATAAAGACAAGACCACTCTTTCGTAGATTTAATTCACTTAGAATAAGCTTTGTAAATGAAAGCCAACCTATATTAGCATGACTTCCGGGTAATGAATCCTCCACAGTTAAAATTGAATTAATCAATAAAACTCCTTGGCCAGCCCAATGCATCAAATCCCCTGATGCCAATGAAACACCTAAATCAGCCTGCAATTCCTTATTTATATTTAGGAGAGAAGGAGGAAATGCAACACCCGATGGAACTGAGAAACAAAGGCCATTCGCTTGATTCATTTGATGATAAGGATC
>JBIKRO010000109.1:0-6792 GCA_044349095.1 Aquirufa sp.
GGATATTTGTAAAATTACATGCTAATGATGTCATACCCTTAAAGTTCTCCTATGTTTTTTTTAAAATTAATCGGCCATTTACCCCTATTTGTTTTGTATCAGGTAGCCACCTTGTCAAAATGGTTGCTGTATTTTGTTTTTTCTTACCGAAAAAAAGTCATTGTCAACAATATTAAAAACTCATTTCCTGAGCTTAGCTCCTCACAAGTAAATGCATTAACCATAAAATTTTATGCGTATTTAACGGATCTAATGGTAGAATTTTTTAGAGGATCAGCAATTAGTAAAAAGGAAATGTTAGACAGGGTGAGTTTAGTGAATGAACAAATTATCACCAACTACCTAGACAAAGGGGTACCAGTAGTTTTAGTTGCAGGACATCAGGGCAATTGGGAATGGGCGGTACACCGACTAGCTCTCTCAGAAAACTTGTATGATATTGTCTATCAAAAACTCTCAAGTCCATTGTTTAATGATTTTACGTATTGGGTACGTTCAAGGTTTGGTAGTAATGTATTAATGGAGAAGCGTGAATCCGTCATTTTAGCTAGAGATCGGAAAAATATACCCAGAGCCATAAGTTTAGCCGCTGACCAATCACCTTCTAAACCTGAAAGTGCCTACTGGACGAATTTTCTAAACCAACCTACTGGATTTTTTACAGGAATGGAAAGGTTTGCAAGGGAATATGAATACCCGGTCATTTTTGTCGAATTAATCCGAATAAAAAGAGGGTATTACACGATGAGTTTTGAAGAACTAATCCAACCATCGTACGACAACGTTGAAAAAGGAGCTATTATTGAGCTATTTGCTAGAAGGTTAGAAAAATCAGTTTTAAAATATCCAGATCAATATTTATGGTCGCATAAACGCTGGAAACACAAAAAACCAGAAAATGCAATAATGAAATGGTGATTTATTTAAAATCATCACATTGACCTGCTCCTTCTCGAATGATGCTTGGCAATTCCTCTGTTAAATCAATCACAGAAGAAGGATCTATACCTCCAAACCCACCATCAAGAACTAAATCCACTTGGTTTTTATATCGATCAAAAATAAGGCTAGGGTCCGTAAACTCTTCTACATCCAGTCCATCATGCGCTAATGTAGTAGTTAATAATGGGGCATTAAGTTCTTTGATCAACTCAAGTATTGGGTTATAATCAGGAATTCTAATCCCGACCGTTTTTTTTCCTTGAATCAAAACTGAAGGAACATTTGAACTTGCTGGCAACACAAAAGTGTATGGACCGGGAAGATAATGTTTTAACAATTTAAAATTCACATCACTAACTTTCGCATAATTAGCGATCGCACTTAAATCACTGCAGATAAATGAAAATCGATTCTTATTGGGCTTAATTTGTTTGATGTCACAAATTCGCTGAATGGCTTGTTGGGAAGTAATTAAGCACCCTAAAGCATACATGGTATCTGTACGGTAAATTATTACCCCATTTTTCTGTAGTACTTGTACAATCGAAAGAAGAATATCGATGGAATTATTTTTGTCGTACAGTTTAATGAGTTGGGCTGCCATGACTAATACGTATTAAAATAATCAGTATCCTTTTCTTGATCAGAATCCTCGGTTTTTACTTGGTCTATACTCGCATTAATTTCAAAACCCACAATCAAAATTAAAGCAATAAAATACAACCAAACCATTAAGGCAATCAAAGACCCTATAGACCCATAAATTTTGTGGTAGCTAGCAAAATTCACCAAATAATAAGAAAAGATATTGGTCACCGAAATGGTTAAAATAGAGGCTGTTATGGATCCGGCATTAAAAAACTTCCAACGCTTATGAATTGCAGGGGCGTAATAATAAATGATGGAAATAGTAAAAAAGAATACCGAAAAAATACTTAAATAGGTCAAAGATTTGGTCAAATAGTAGGTGAAATTATATTCAATTAAATCTTTTTTAGCCAACATTTTAAGGACAAAATTGCCCAAAATAAAGGCTACAAATGCAATCAATAAAACGAAGGTTAATAGAAAATTAAGGGCTACTGCAATCACTCGTTCTTTAATGAAGCCTCTATTTTCATTTGTTTTATAGGTAAGATTGAACGACCTAATCAAAGCCATAATTCCACTTGTACTAGCATATAGCGCAAAAATGAAACCAAAAGAAAGTACCCCACCTCGTTTCTTATTTACTATTTCACGTATTAACTCGGTCAAATCTCCATGTAGATTTTTAGGAATCGTACCTTTCAAAAAACCTATCATTTTAAGATCTAAATGATCAATGGGCATATAAGGCAATAAGGAGAATAAGAAAATAATAGTAGGAAAAACAGCTAAGGTGAAATTATAAGCAACCGCAGCAGCGCGCACATCGATGTCAAATTGGAATATCTTTTGATATAAAATCGAAATAATTCGGCATAGCACATAATGCTCTTCATATTCCGCCCAAATGGCCTTTAATTCCCGAATGAGGTTTTTCCTTTTCATGAATTAAAATAAGGCCTTAATGCATTTACAATCCATTCTGGCGCTTTGACGACTTTTTTCTGAAGCATATTCATAAATACCAAGGTCGTTTTGCCCTCATTAATTAAATCGCCGTCAGCATTCTTAATCCGATATGAAAATTCAATTTTAGCGGTAGGCAATTGGTCAACTTGACATATAACCGTTAATTCGTCATCATACAATCCTGGCGAATGAAATTTTGAATAATGCTCAAATACGGGCAAGCCAATTCCGTTATCTTCCAGAACTTTATAACTCACACCTAAGGATCGTAATGTTTCAACCCTGGCTATTTCATATAAACGCGCATAATTCCCATAATAGACATAGCCCATTTTATCTGTATCGGCATAACAAACTCGGTATGTAATCGCGTGTGAGTACATTTAGTAAATTTTATGGTCGTCTAAGGCCTTTTGGAATTTTGCTGCATTTTGTAAATGCTCCGAATACGACACGGCAAAATTATGAGAACCAGAAAAATCTTCTTTCGCACAAAAATACAGGTAATTATGTTTTTCTAGATTCAAAACCTTGTCCATCACCCTTGGGTCTGGTATGGAAATAGGTCCCGGTGGCAAACCAATCAAACGATAGGTGTTGTAAGGTGAATTAATCGATGTATAACGACCCGTTACACGCTTAATCGTAAAATCCTTCCAAGCAAAAACAATGGTTGGATCTGCTTGTAAAGGCATTTTTACCTGTAAACGATTCCAATATACACCAGCTATCCTCGATTGTTCTGCCGTTTCTTTACTTTCACCGTAGACGATTGAAGCCAGAATTCCCACCTCACTAGGACTTAAACCTAACGCTTTAGCCGCTTCAATTCGATCTGTGGTCCAATAACGGTCGTAAGACTTTTTCATTTTAGCCAAAAAATCTTCAAAAGAAATGGTCCAAAACACCTCATAAGTATCAGGAATAAATAGACAAGGAATGGTCTCTTTAGAAAAACCAAGCGGTTCCACAATACCAGAAGAATCTAACAATCGATAAATAGTAACTGAATCATAGGCTAATTGGCGCCCTAATTTTCCAGCTAAATCTTCCTTTAATCGGATGTTGGAAAAAGTGATTTTTAATGCGTCTTGACTTCCATTACGAAGCTTTCGAATTAATTCCCAGTTGCCCGTCGTTTCATATATCAAATACCGACCTGGTTTCACTCGAGATGGATAATTAAATACTTTGGCCAAAAACCGAAAACTTAATTCATCCCGAATTAAATGATGTTTTTCTAGCGTATCCAAAACCGATTCATACGTTGATCCTTTAGGAATCAACAAAGCAAAAGGCTTTTTATCCACATCAAAATTGGGTGTTTTAAAAATTTGCCAGGCATAATATGAAAACATAGCCATCAACAAAGAAAAAACTAACAAAAATATCTTTAAGCGCTTATTAGAAACCATTTTATGAAATTTTAAAATCTAAATTAAATCGAACGGACAAAGCTTTTAAATCTTCCACCACTGGGTCAATTAATGGGATACCATTGGCTTTTCGTTCCACTTCCAACAATCTTTCTGGATCACCAGGAATAATCACTTTTTGACCTTCCACGGCTTCAGCATTTCTAAATCTTTGGATCCATATATCCATATCTTTTTTAAACTCAATCGCTGGCCTGAACGCATCTATTCGCATTGCGCCTATAAAATGACCTGTCCCCTTGCCTACCGTTTCTCCAGCATTCATAAATCCGGCAGTTGCAAATGGAGGAACCCAAGGACCAAAATTAGCTCCCGACAAAACACCTGAAAGCAAATCAACTATGGCCCCAAGCGCATATCCCTTATGTGAACCATGTTCTCTGTCTCCCCCTAAAGGTAATAATGCACCTCCATTTTTAATGGCAAAAGCATCGTTACTAGGCATGCCATTGGCATCTTGAACCCAACCATCTGGCGTATCGAGCCCCTTTCGTTGTAGTATTTCCAACTTACCATAGGCCACAGCCGTAGAAGCAAAATCCGCTAAAAAGGTAGGTTCATTCAACGCAGGTATGGATACGGCGATGGGGTTTGTACCCAGTAATCGTTCTCTGGAAAATGTAGGGGTTACTAATGGTGCGGCATGTGTCATGGCCCAACCGATCATATCTTGGCTCGCTGCCATCATTGCATGATATCCTGCAATTCCGAAATGATTCGAATTTTGAACTGCCACCCAACCTGTTCCAGCTACATTCGCTTTGCCGCAGGCAATCTCCATCGCTTTTGGAGCAACGACTAAACCAAGTCCTCGATCGCCATCTACTAAAGCCGTAGACGGACTTTCATGCAAAATTTTAATATTGGGCTTTGGATTTAATCGACCATGATCAAATAAACGAATATATCCGGCTAATCTAGCCACTCCATGAGAATCTATACCCCGTGAATCAGCAGAAACTAACACATCAGCAGCTAATGTAGCATCTTGTTCACTACATCCAATCGATTCAAAAACCGAAATAACATATTGCTTTAAAAGGGTATAATTAGCAACCATATTTATTGTCAAAATGCAAAGATAAAAATAAGAATTGGGAAATAATTTGACATCTTTGAATATAAATTCAATTCAACATGCTATCATCTATTTGGTTTTGGATTGTAACAATCCTAGTAGTCGTCGCAATAAGGGATGTGTTTTTTCAAAAAAAACATTCCATCACCCATAATTTCCCAATCGTAGGACATCTAAGGTATTGGTTGGAAAAAATTGGACCCGAAATTAGGCAATACATTGTGGCCAATAATCGGGAAGAATTACCATTTAACCGACAAGAAAGGTCTTGGATTTATGCATCGTCAAAGAAAGACAATAATCTACAGGGATTTGGAAGTGATCAAGATTTTAATGCGCCCGGTTATATATTTATTAAGAATGCCATGATTGGGTACAATCCCCCCACAGATCATCCATTTAATAAAAATCCGGGTGTAATGCCTGCGGCCAAAATCATGGGAGAATATCATCGAAGAAGAAGGCCTTATCGTCCATATTCAATCATTAATATCTCTGGAATGAGTTTCGGGTCATTATCCGCACAAGCGGTTGAATCTTTGAATAAAGGCGCCGATTTAGCTGGCTGCTTTCACAATACGGGGGAGGGTTCATTGTCTCCATACCATCAAAATGGAGCTGATGTCGTTTTAAATATA
Source organism: Aquirufa sp. (assembly GCA_044349095.1). GTDB lineage: Bacteria > Bacteroidota > Bacteroidia > Cytophagales > Spirosomataceae > Aquirufa. Next base: position 5,652 of record JBIKRO010000109.1, read on the forward strand.
GGAACTGCTTATTTTGGCGTTCGAAATGTAGATGGGAATTTTTCCATGGAAAAATTAAAAGAGAAAGTCGAACAAAATCCGTTTTTAAGAGCCATTGAACTTAAATTATCACAAGGGGCAAAACCTGGAAAAGGAGGAATGCTTCCAGGTTCCAAAATTAATAATGAAATAGCTGCCATAAGACTCATACCCAAAGGAAAAGATGCTATGTCTCCAGCCTTTCATACGGCATTTTCAAACATACCCGAAATGGTTAAATTCATTGAAAGTATGGCCGAGGAAACGGGATTGCCAGTAGGAATTAAATCTGCCATCGGCAAATTAGAGCAATGGGAAGAGCTAGCTGCCTATATGATAAAAACAAATTCAGGTCCAGATTTTATAACCATTGACGGTGGAGAAGGAGGAACAGGAGCCGCTCCACATGCTTTTGCAGATCATGTTTCCATGCCATTCACATTTGCATTTGCCAAAATTTATCAAATATTTCAGCGGCACAATTTGACAGATAAAATATTTTTTATTGCCTCAGGAAAATTGGGCTTCGCAGAAAAAGCCTTAATGGCTTTCGCCATGGGGGCGGATAGCATTAATGTTGCTAGAGAAGCCATGATGTCCATTGGGTGCATTCAGGCACAAAAATGCCATACGAATCATTGTCCTTCAGGTGTCGCCACATCAAATAAATGGTTACAAGCAGGGATAGATCCACAATTAAAAAGTGAGCGTTTTTATAATTATCATAGGTCTTTGGTCAAAGAAATAGCCGAAATTTCACATGCCTGTGGATATGAGCATCCAAGTCAAATGACCACGGAAGATATAGAATTATCCATGGGAGATAATAACAGAACCATGAGTCTTTCCAAAACCATGGGATATCACAAAAATCCGATAAAATATGAAGGTTTGGAGAAAATTATAAAATGCCCTCACCTTGGTGGACAAAATGCGAGGAACCGACTTTAGCTATTGAAGATAATCGGTTATCTTTGCAAAATGTTATCTATATCTAATTTAAGTTTCTATTTCGGTAGTAGGGCACTCTATGATGGTGCCAATTTACACATCAAACCCAAAACGAAAATTGGCCTAATCGGCGCAAATGGTACGGGTAAATCAACATTACTTCGATTAATAT
>JBIKRO010000110.1:0-6755 GCA_044349095.1 Aquirufa sp.
TGGTATAAGCCAAGTGATTGAAACGGGTGTGGCGGAGCATAAATTTGACCTAGGGGATTTCTCGTTGGATTTTTCCACCAGTTCTTTTTGGGTGGTTTTGATGTATGGATTTTTTATCAATTTGACCAATTTTGGTATTGACCAAAATTACATTCAGCGATATCATACCGCAAAAAATACCCAGGATGCGGCCAAAAGTGTTTGGCTATGTGCGATGTATTTTCTGCCTGTTTCCTTTTTGTTTTTTCTAATTGGCACCGCGCTGTATGTTTTTTATGGCCAAAATCCAGCTTTGATTTTTGAGTTAAAACAGCAAGTGGCGGCGGAAAAAGGGATCGCCATTGAAGCCTTAAAAGCCGCCGATTATGGAGATAAGGTATTGCCCTTTTTCATGAAGACTCAAATACCTACTGGCTTTTTGGGCTTGTTGATGGCGGCATTATTATCTGCCGCGATGAGTACGATGAGCAGCGGGATGAACAGTTCGGCGACCGTCTTTTTGAATGATATTTATATGCGTTACGTGGATAAGGATGTAGCGCCGAAAAAGCAATTGCGCATTTTACATGTGGCTACGGCGGTGATGGGAATCATGGGAATTACGTTTGGGATTAGTATGATAGGCGTGAAAAGTTTGTTGGATGTCTGGTGGAAATTATCAGGCATTTTTGCTGGGGGTATGTTGGGGATTTTCTTGATGGGCTATTTGGCTAAAAATGTCGTCAACTGGCAAGCCAAGATTGCCGCTACGATCGGAGTTATAATAATCGCAATGATTTCCTTTAAAGATAATTTACCTGAGGCCTATCGTTTGCCATTGGATTCCAAGATGACGGTGGTGATAGGAACCTTAAGTATCGTAGGGACCGGATTTGTTTTATCTAAAATTTTCAAAAAATAATTGTTTATGAGCCAATTACCCGAGGGATTTATCCCCGTTATGTTGACCCCTTTTACGCCTACGGGACATATTGATTTTAAAGGACTTGTGCGCTTGACCGATATGTACATTCAGGTGGGAGCCAAAGGATTATTTGCCAATTGCCTTTCGAGTGAAATGTATGAATTGTCGGAGCAGGAGCGTTTAGATGTAGTGAAAACGGTGGTGGAAACGGCGGCTGGCCGAGTGCCTGTCGTGGCGACTGGGACCATCGAAGGGACCATGGAACAGATGGCTAATTTTTCGAAAAAATTACATGCTTTGGATGTTCAGGCGGTAATTGTCCTAAATAATATTTTGACTCAAGAACATGAATCGGATGCTGTTTTTTTAGAACGCATGCATCAGTTTATGGATTTGACTCCTGGGATTCCCTTGGGAATTTATGAATGTCCTGTTCCGTACAAGCGATTGATTACGGTGGAGATTTTGGAAGATTTATTGCCAACGGGCCGTTTGGTTTACCATAAAGACACCAGCTTGGATATTGAACAAGTGAGGGCTCGAGTGGAGGCTGGCGCTGGATATAATTTTGGTTTATATGATGCCTATATGGGCCATGCGCTTTTATCCTTGCAAGCTGGTGCCAAAGGACTTTCGTGTATACAGGGAAATTTATTTCCGGAATTAATTGTGTGGCTTTGCACGCATTTCAACGATGCGGGGAAATCGGCGCAAGTCGATAAAGTCCAAGCATTTTTTGCGGACAACATGGATGTGATGCACACGTCTTATCCGACAGCCGCGAAGTATGTATTGCAAAAAACGGGATTTGACATCGACCTATATACCCGCCGTGATGTGGGAGAATTAACCGATGCGATGAAAGCGGATTTGGACCTTTTGATTGAGGAGTCAAAAAAGGTTTTGTAAAATCAGGTTGAAATCCGTCAAATCAAGTATTTAAGGCTTTGGGTTTTTCTGTAAACTGGCAAAGTATTTCCTGAGTGTCAATGGGCTTGTTTTTTTGACGACCACTTCCGCTTTTCTATTGATTAAGTAAAAAGTAGGATTTGAAAAAGCATCATAAGTACTTCTAATCGGTGAGTTGGCCGGGAGATCCACATGAATGGCATTCTTTGTCAACTTATAACGCGAGATAAAATCAGTCCAAGTACGTTTAGGGAGGCCAGGTTCATTGCAAACAGCGAACCGACCAATTTTGATGTTCATGATGCGTTCGATGACGGCGGCTGTGGAGTCGATTTCGGGGACCTCTTTTTGGCAATGATCGCAGGTTGGCGCATAGAACATAAGCAGCGTATAATCATTTTCTGAGGCAAATTTATGTAAGTCTTGCGTCGCACCAGAAGTGTCCTTCAGCACAATATTTTCTGCCAAAACATTCGTTTTTAAGACTCCCAGTTTTTCAGCCTCTTCCTTGAAGGTCTTTTTCTGCGCGGCCGTAAAAACGCCACATCCATTATTTACCCCGTATTTTGTTAAAAACCAGGCATAACCTTCCGTGTTGCCTATGATGTTTCGGTTTTTCATGACTGAGCTAAAATAGTCAAAAACGAAAGGATAAGACTTCGCGGCGCAGTCGATGTTGGCCATTACTTTTTCCACCCCTACTCGGATGGAATCTGCTTGCAGCGGATAGTAGGATAGGTATTCCACTAATAAAGAACGGAAAACAGGCGTGAATAAAAGTTTGCCGTCGCTAAATGGAATGCGAGATAAAAAACGTGCTCGAGCTTTAAAATCGGTGCGGCTGGGAACAGATTCGTCGAGCATATTGAGCGATTTGAAATAGAGCGCTAACGTAGAAGATGGCGGCAGTGAAACCATCGCTTTTTTACGAAAGGCCACAAGCGCTTCTGTTTTTGACTTAAAGAAGGCGGCTTTTTCGGCAAATTTGAATTTACGGCCACGCGCTGTTTCTACTTGGAACAGGGAGTCGATGACCGAGAAGGTTTTTTCCAGTCTTTGGTAATTTAAAAACACTTCGTTTTTAGGGTCGGATGAATGTGCTTTGGCTAAATAGGAAGGACCGGAGAACGTCAGGGAAAAAGAATCGTTGTTTTCGATATTGAAATAGATACGTTCTTTATTAGGGGCAAATTGCAGGTAATAAATCCCGCCTTTGATGGGTGTTTTTGAAGTTAAAAGGGTGCCGCGGACGGTATCTTTGGCCAAAAAATTCTTTTCGTCAAAGAGCGTTCCGCGAAAATACATCGGCTCTTTTGAGCGAGAAACACTGATTTTAAACTGTGCTTGAGTGAATAGAGGCAGGAACAGTAAGAAGACCGTGAATTGTTTCATGTCGGCAAATATAGGAAAATTTATTTTTAGACAAATGCTAAATTTAAAGTTAAATTAATTTATAAAATTACGTATATTTGTAAATTATATTTAATGTTATGGCAAATTCAGGATTTCCATTAATGCCTAAATACCGAAAAATTCTAGCCGGTATGGGAGAGAATATTAAGTTGGCCAGACTGCGCAGAAAACTCAGTGCAGAACAGGTGGCGTTGCGCGCTGGTATTAGCCGGCCCACCTTGGTTTCCATTGAAAAAGGGGTGGATACGGTGAGTATGGGTTCGTACTTTATGGTCTTGCATGTGTTAAGACTTGATGAGGACTTTTTGCTTTTAGCGAAAGATGACGTGCTGGGAAGGCGTTTGCAGGATTTGGGTTTGTTGACAAAAAAAAGAGCACCAAAAAGATAAGAAAACATCATCGACGAAGTAAAATTAGCGGTACAAGGTTGGGAAATAGAAGCGAAATCTATTGGCATTTCCAACTTTGAAAGGGATTTGAAAGCTAAGGCTTTTCGAATGGCTTTCGCCGACTAATAAATCTTATTTGGAATACAAGCAATTACCGCAGCCCTATTTTCTCTGGTAAACTTTTTTATAAAAACTTGTGATTTCACAATTTTTTATAAAAAACTATGCGCCAACTTACATGAAAGTTCTAATTCATGTACCTAACGATTTATATTTTTACGATTACCAGTTCGCTTTGCATTCTCTTTGGAGTCAATTATTTATTTCGTAAAGAAGGGACTATTGTCAATAGAATTCTTGCCATCGGTTTTTTGTGCATTGGATACATCATTACGGCCTCTTATTTCCTTCAGCCAGAAAACATCATTCAGTATCCTCATTTTTATCGGACCGTTGCGCCCGTTTTTTACCTTTTGCCTGTATTGAGTTATTTATTTGTTTGGTACATATTGCATCCAAAGGAAAAGTTTAAAAAGGCCCATTTATTATTGACCCTTCCATTTTTTTTGCAAACACTTGAAAACCTCAAGTTTTATCTGAGTGCTACGGAAATAAAAGTAGAGGAAATCAAACGTATGCTGGAGGCCAAAGATTATTTTTTTTACAGTCCTGATTTTTTGTGGTTTGACCCGATGATCCACACCTATGTTAAAATTGGTTTATATGGATTGTTTTTAGGCATCATGATTTTTGACTACCTCAAGTTTAAAAAGTTAGCGGGCAACTTGGCCATCTCTTTCTATAGTACATTTGATTTTTGGATTATTGGGCTTTACATCTTTCGTATTTTTACATTTCTTTACATGATTCAATACTTTATATTAAAAGATGGGGCGACGGATCGAATAGGAAACCCTGATTATTTTTTAATCGCTGAGTTTTTATTCCAAATGGTTTACATTTCCATAAATCCCAAATTTCTTGATCCACTAATTTTACGGAATTATTTGATGGGAAATCTCAGCAAGAATTATTTTTTAGAAAATGATTTATTGAAAGAAAAGGAAGAAATAGATTCATTGATAAGCATTGCTGATGCGGTAGATAAATATTTTATGGACACCGAGGTATTTTTAAATAGCCAGCTTTCTGTGGAGCTATTGGGCTCGCTGACAGGTCTGCCTCACCGCAAAATTAGTTTAGCAATCAAATTGAAATTCAACCTAAGTTTCCGTGATTATTTAAATGGTTACCGGATTGAATATTTAGAAAATCATCTGATTAACTCAGATACCTTGAGTAAACTATCTTTTGAAGTGATTTCAGAATCCGCTGGTTTTGGCACTCGCCAAAGTTTTTATTCAGCATTTAAAAAGCATCGAAATACTACGCCTAAGGAGTATTTCAAGTCGAACTAATCCGCTAATTATTTTGTCAAGATTTTGTCTTTCGTATTTTTTTTGACAAATCCCCGAAACCAATTCCATTTTATTTGTTTGCCGAGTTTCGATATTTCTGTTTCCGGCATACCATTTTATGAATTTACGGTTACCGATTCGTTTCGTTCTATTGATCTGTTTTCAGCTTCTTGCGGCGGCTGCATTTTCACAAACGCCAGCTCCTTGTGTTGTTCCTTATAATCCAGCACCCGCAACCTCCTGGGGAATGGTACAAAAATTTCAATCGAGTGCAGTTATTTGGAATGGAGGAACACCCACTGCTGCGGATTTGAATGGAGATGGCATTTCAGAAATCCTAGTACCTGCAAGCGATAATTCAGGCTATTATGTTTACAAAGGCGATGGATCCAATGCGTCTACGGGGACTAAAGATTTTGTCATAGCCACTACAAATGAACGTTCGGTTCAACCTGCTATTGCGAATATCTTAGGAAATGCGTCCTCACCACCCGAAGTAGTGATGGTGAATGCTACAGGATTTGTATATATTTTTAGTGGCGCAGGTGGTACAGAGACTAATTATTTATATAAATCAACAACGGCTTCGCAATATGACAATGGGAATTCTATTAATCAAATTACTAAATCAGCAACGCCCTATATTGTAGATATCGACGAAGATGGTACGGCCGAAATTGTGATCGGTTCGGACGTATTTGGAATTGTGAATGGCGCGTTAGTGAAAAGAGTAGCCGGATTACCTTTAAATTATTCAAGTCAAACATATGGATCAACTGGAACTCCTATTGATGTCATTATTGTCGACATTATTTCTACCAATCCTGGTAAAGAATTAGTTTTTGGTTCACGAGTATATGGCATTAACTTGACCAATGGCACCATGTCATTGTTAAAAGATTTAAGTACTGTTTCGGGTTCAGGTATAGCTGCAAACGATAATGGCCCCACTGCCGTAGGAGATATGAACGGTGACGGTAAATTAGATATCGTTTACAATGGTTCTTCTTTTGTCGTGATGTGGGATCCCAATGGAACCACCTTAACAACTACCTTACTTTTTAAAAGGGTTCCGCCATTTTTTAATTATGGAGTTAGAGGTTTACCCTTAATTGCCAATGTGTACAATGATAAAACAACGGGCGGTAAATCTACAGATCTACCAGAAGCTGTTATTATTAATTCATCAGGTGCAAGTTCGGGTGCCGTAACAGCCTATAATTTAAACTACAATACCACGGCGGGAACAGCAACCCAACACATCTGGTCATTTGGCACCAATGATATGTCAGGTTCTACAGGTATTACAGCATTTGACTTTGATGGAAATGGCATAAGAGAAATTGTGTACCGAGATCAATCAACCTTACGAATAATCAATGGTAATCTTGCGACTCCGGTTAATTATGCTTCTGAAGCTGTAGCTTCTGCAACCTGGGGTGAATATCCCATCGTGGCGGATTTAAATAAGGACGGCCAAGCAGAAATTGCGGTAACGGGTAACAATATGTTACAAGTTTTTGGTAGTGATCCAGCAACCTCTTCATGGAAAGGCGCACCTAGTTATTGGAACCAGCGCAACTACCGCATTGTCAATATCAATGCTAATTTAACGATTCCTGCTACTGAAATTAATGCAGCTAGTTCCATTGCTTACAATAACAACGAAGCGCAATTGCAATTTTCTGATGCCGTAGGATCCGGTGTGCCGAGTGGATATAC
>JBIKRO010000045.1:0-22559 GCA_044349095.1 Aquirufa sp.
TAAAGTCTTTTTCTGATCAATTGGAATAAAAAGAGTGTAGATTGAGGCATAATTTACCCCATATGCCTACCACTGAAGAAGAGAAAATTTACCAAATAGCCTTATCTATTATTCCACAAATAGGTGTCATTAATGCCAGAAGGCTCATTTCCTATATGGGAACGGCAAGAGATATTTTCAAGTCGACCCGATCTCAATTATTGAAAATTCCTCACATAGGTCCTGTTTTAGCTGCCGCAGTTCATCAATCGGGATTAGTTGTACAGGCAGAATCTATTTGGCTAGACTGCCAACGAGAACACACCCAAATATTATTTTACACAGACCTCGATTTTCCCAATCGCTTAAAGCAGATTTTTGATTCGCCCATTTTGTTGTATTGGAAAGGAAATCAAGATTTAAATGCTGAAAAAATATTAGCGGTTGTGGGTACTCGAAAAGCAACTGAATATGGCAAAAGAGTAACCTCCGATTTAGTCAAAGATTCGATAGGACAAGGAATTACTTTTGTCAGTGGCTTAGCTTATGGGATTGATATTGCTTTACATAAGGCATGCTTGAATGCTAAGATTAATACAGTGGCTGTTTTAGCGGGTGGGTTTAATTGGATTTATCCGAACTCACATCAGAAATATGTCGACGAGATAATTGAAACTGGCGGTATATTATCAGAATATCCTTTACGCCAAAAGCCGGATGCCCGTTTTTTTCCTTTACGTAACCGAATTATTGCCGGCATGTCCGATGCTACCTTGGTGGTTGAGGCTGCCGAAAAAGGAGGAGCATTAATCACGGCGGATTATGCAAATAATTATAATAGAGAAGTATTTGCGGTTCCAGGGAATCTTGATAAATTATTTTCTGAGGGCTGTAATCTGTTAATTCAAAAGCATAAAGCCAATATTTACACGGATTGGAATCACTTGTGCGCGCACTTGAATTGGGAATTATCTGGAGATATCATACATCGGAACAAAAACTTGCAATGGAATCGATATACAGTTGAGGAATCAGAAGTGCTTTCACTGATTCATCAAAAAGGGGAAATTCCTCTAGATGAAATTGCTTGGCAACTACAAAAAAATATAGGCCAATTAGCCACTATTTTATTAAACTTAGAATTTCAGGGGGTATTAAAAGCACTTCCTGGGCATCGCTATGTCATCAAATAAATTATTTTCTCCATTCGCTGGGATTCAATCTCCAGTCTTGTAAAGTAACTAATTGAGAATCTGAAATGTAGTTTAGTTTTACGGCCTCATCGATCAGCACATCGTAATTACTTAACGCGTAGAAAGGGATATTGGCGTTCTTGAAATTCTGAACTGAAATATCAAAACCATAGGTAAAAATGGCAGCCATGCCCAAAACTTTTGCTCCAGCATTTACGAGGCCTTCAGCAGCTTTTAGTGAACTTCCTCCTGTGGAGATTAAATCTTCGATTAAAACAACTTTTTGACCTGGCTGAATGGATCCTTCAATTTGGTTTCCCATGCCATGTTTTTTAGGCTCTGGCCTTACATAACAAAAAGGTAGGTCTAGATAATCCGCCACTAATGCGCCTTGGGCGATACCGGCAGTAGCCACTCCAGCAATAATATCGACATCAGAAAAGTATGCTTTAACAACAGCAGATAGACTATTTTTAATATAGGTTCTTGCTTCTGGAAATGAAAGAGAAATGCGATTGTCGCAATAAATAGGTGAATACCAGCCTGATGCCCATGTAAATGGCTCATCCGGCCTAAGTTGGATGGCTTTTATCTGTAATAAATGCTGCGCTACCTCTTGTTGAATACTTAAATTCTCCATAAATATTTTTCTATTTTTCTTTCCTACAAAAATACTTTTTTCAGTTCATCTTTCATTATTTAATTCTAATTTTGATAAAATTAATTGAGATAGTACGCATGATAATTTTCATTGACGATCGCCCCATTCGAATAACTAGTGTTTCTAAAAAAAATGATCTGCCCTTGAAAGAAGATTATGATTTAATTCTTGACGCCAGGTTAAAGCCCATCAAGAGTAAAGAATTTAAGGGACATACGTGTTTACTAAATATTTCCCTAGATCAAATGGGAAAAATCATCGAAGATTTACATCAGTTTAAATTGGATTTTCATTCCTTGTACATTTTAGTTGACAACAAAAAAGCGTTCAAACAAAAAATCATCAGCCTATATTCCTTAATTGAAGCCTCTGGAGGCGTCGTACGCAATGAGGAAAATAAAATGCTTTGGATTTATAGGTTGGGAAAATGGGATCTTCCCAAGGGGAAATTGGAGAAAAATGAATCCTTTAAAGTTGCGGCCATACGAGAAGTGGAGGAAGAATGCAATGTGCAGGCCAAATTAGAATTCAAATTATGTACGACTTATCACACTTATACCCATAAGAACCAACGTGTTTTGAAAAGAACTAAATGGTACATGATGCATACAAATCAGAAGCACAAATTGATTCCCCAAAAAGAAGAAAATATAGAAAAAGTGGAATGGCTTAGTCAATCAGAAATGAATAAAACAGCCCTTTCGAGCACTTATAGTTCAATCAGGTACGTGATTCAGCGTTTTTCTATTCTTCAAATACCGTTTAAATCATAAGGTAAATAATCATCTATCTTACTTCCATACCGATGTAAGTCCCGAATGATTGTGGACGAAATAGGAGCTAAATGGGGAGATGTAATGAGAAATACAGTTTCTAACTCGGGATTGATATGTCGATTTACTTGAGAAATAGAGTTTTCATATTCAAAGTCAGTCGTATTTCTTAATCCTCTAATGATGAATTTGGCACCCACTTCCTTAGCCACGTTAGCGGTAAGATCTTGGTAAGTAACAACTCTGACAGGTTTTCCCTGAAATGTTTGTTCTATATATCCCTTCATTTTTTCTAATGAGAAGTAACGGGCTTTATTCGAATTTTGACCAATTCCAATAACTATTTCGTCAAATAAAGGCAAAGCGCGCAAAACGATATCCTGATGTCCTTTCGTGAAAGGATCAAATGAACCGGGAAAAAAAGCAATTTTATTATTTGCCATAATTAAATGAGGATGTTGTATTGTGCTAATAATTGAATCGTGGCATCACTTTCAGCCCCGGCACTATGAATATAAACTGTTTCACGAGTTAACATAACGTCAAATGAATCTCGGATGGAATGTAAATAAAAGGCTAATTCTAGGGTTGATTGATGCATAAATACATTGGCCAACTGTAATTTTCCTTGATAAAACAGCGACATGAATGCAAATTTACCTTGTAAATATAGATGTAATTGGGTCGCGTTTTTGTTTTTTGCTTGCTTGTTTTCAGCAAGCAACTCGCCTAAAATATGTCTGTACTGTATTTTGGCTAGCGGAAAAAGGGATGAGGCAAAATCTTTCCATTCACTCGGAATTAAAAAGGTGAGGTTTGATTCAATCCAACGGACAGGTTGTTCGTGTAGCTCTTTTCCCTGCAACGCATCTTCACCCAATGCTTTTTCTAAAAAACCAATTCGATATAGTTGGGTGTCATATTCTTGTGGAATCAATAAGAAATCAGAATGTAGAATTTCAATGGTTAATTCATTGACTTGATGTCTTTCTATTTTTAATTTAGACCATAAGGCTGATTCCTTTTTTTTAATCTTATCCCACGTGATTATTTCGATTTCTTGACTGGCTTCATTTTGCACATGAACCCCGAGCTCACTAAACTGTAAAAAAACATGTGAATTGTCAACGATCATGTAAGGTTCTTTTGAAATTTCCTCTAACGGGAATGGTCCATAAGGTCGAAATAACAAAAAAAATATGGGAAAGGAATGAAAATTAAGATTTTTTTCTAGGTTCAAAATGAGTAATTTTGCGCCTTATTTAATTCAATGTTATGTTACAAGCATCAAATGTATCCCTTAGGTTTGGGAAGCGAGTATTGTTCGAAGAGGTAAATATTAAATTTACCGAAGGAAATTGTTATGGCCTAATTGGCGCAAATGGAGCTGGTAAATCAACGTTCTTGAAAATTCTTTCAGGGGAAATTGATTCTCAAACGGGAAGTATTTCGATGAACCCTGGGGAGCGGATGTCTATTTTAAAGCAAAACCATTTTGAATATGAAGAAACGCCTGTTCTTCAGACGGTAGTCATGGGCAACAAGCGTTTGTATGACATTATGCTTGAGAAGGATGCCATCTATTTAAAAGAGGATTTTTCTGAAGCGGATGGAAATAAAGCGGCTGACTTAGAAGCTGAATTTGCCGAACTAAATGGTTGGGAAGCTGAATCAGAGGCTGCAACGCTTTTAAGTGGCTTAGGAATCAAAGAAGATTTGCATAATTTACTTTTGAAGGATGTGAATGGTTCCGATAAGGTAAAGGTTCTTTTAGCCCAGGCATTATTTGGGAATCCAGATATTTTGCTTTTAGATGAGCCGACCAACAACCTTGATATTGATTCAATTTTATGGTTGGAGGGTTATTTGATGAATTTCAAGAATACCGTTATTGTTGTTTCTCACGATCGACATTTTTTAGATAATGTTTGTACGCACATCGCAGATTTAGATTTTGGAAAAATACAATTGTATGGGGGAACTTACACGTTTTGGTATGAATCATCTCAATTAGCTTTACGCCAAAGAACGGATCAAAACAAAAAAACAGATGAAAAACGTAAGGAATTGGAAGAATTTATACGTCGCTTTTCTGCGAATGTGGCCAAGTCCAAGCAAGCCACTTCCCGACAAAAAATGTTGGATAAACTTCAAGTTGACGACATAAAGCCATCTTCCCGTAAATATCCTTTTATTAATTTTAAGCCAGAGCGTGAGGCGGGAGACCAATTATTAAGTGTAGAAAAATTATCTGCTACCACGGATGATGGAACTCCACTATTCACCAATCTTTCTTTTACGATCAATAAAGGAGATAAGATAGCTTTTTTAGCGAAAGATTCATTGGCTATGACAGCCTTATTTGATATATTGTCAGGTCATTCAAAGCCTAAATCAGGGGAATTCAAATGGGGAGTAACGACTACCCAAACCTATTTACCCAATGATAATGCATCTTTTTTCGATGATTCTTCGATGAATTTGGTCGATTGGCTTAGGCAATATTCGGTTGAAAAAGATGAAAGCTTTATTCGAGGATTTTTGGGCCGAATGCTTTTTTCAGGAGATGAAGCGTTAAAGAAATCAAATGTAATTTCTGGTGGTGAAAAGCAACGTTGCATGTTTTCTCGAATGATGTTGTCGGGAGCCAATGTGTTAATCTTTGATGAGCCTACAAACCACTTAGATTTGGAATCAATTACTGCCTTGAACAATGGCATGATTGAATTTACAGGAACTATTTTGTTTACTTGTCATGACCATGAATTGACCAATACAGTAGCTAATCGAATCATCGAAATAGGCGCTAAATCCCATTTAGATAAGTTGATGACCTACGATGAATTTATTATGGATGGGTCAACTAAAGCTCAGCGAGCCGCATTATAAAATTCATTCTACTGAACATCATAAAAAAAGCCTATAAAATTAATTATAGGCTTTTTTTTTAATCATGTTAGACTTATAAAATAAATCGAGTAGATAAGAAATTAGATTGTTGGTTTTCAACAATTTGATTCACTAAATCTTTGTTCAATTGGTTTGCTTTTGTAGCTACAACGGTCCTAATTGAAAACGATCTAAGCGCTGCTGTTACCGACAAAGTACCCTCTGCTGAATCTTTTCTTCCTGTGAAAGGGAATGAATCAGGTCCTCTTTGGCATTGCGCATTGATGTTTACTCTGGAAACTTGATTAACGGTTTCGTCGATCAATTCTGAGATTTGATTTACATCCGTTCCAAAAATGGCCACTTGCTGACCGTGTGATGACTCATGTATGTAGTCAATTGGCGTACTTAAATCATCAAATGGAACCACAGGGACGACCGGTCCAAATTGTTCTTCATGCCAAACTTTCATCTTTGAATTCACTGGATAAAGTAGCGCTGGGAAAAATATGGATTTAAAGTTTTCACCTCCGTGCGGATTTAAGACAGCCGCTCCATGCATTTTTGCATCTTCAATTAGTTCTTTCAGATAAGCAGGTTTGTTGGGCTCAGGCAAAGGAGTAATTTGAACGCCAGAATCCCACATCATGCCCACTTTCAGGCTTTCAATTTTTTCTGCTAATCCTTTGTTAAATGCTTCTGCTAATGTTTTGTGTACAAAAATAATTTTTATGGCTGTACATCTTTGACCATTAAACGAAAGGGAACCTAGTAAACACTCATTAATCGCCACGTCCAATTGAGCACTTTCGGTTACAATGGCAGCATTTTTAGCATCTAGACCTAGAATCGCACGCAACCTGTTCACTTTAGGGTGCATTTTCTTTAATTTATCGGCTACTTTTGAAGAACCGATCAAAGTTAAAACATCAATTTTTCCAGACTCCATTAACTGTGGAATGATCGAATTTCCTCTACCATAAAGTGTATTGATCACACCGGGAGGGAAAGAGTCTTTAAATGCTTCTAATAATGGATAATGCAATAAAGTACCATGCTTAGGTGGTTTGAATAACACGATATTCCCCATGATTAAAGCTGGAATTAACGTGGTAAAGGTTTCATTTAATGGATAATTAAATGGTCCCATGCATAAAACAACGCCTAAAGGCGACCTTCTTACTTGGCCTATGATGCCTTCTTCAATTAAAAATGTAGATGACGTTCGATCGATATCTTTTAAAGCACCGATTGTATCATAGATGTATTGAACAGTTCTGTCAAACTCTTTCTGAGAATCAGTCAGTGATTTTCCGATTTCCCACATCAGTAGCTTAACCACCTCGCTACGCTTTTGTATCATTTTTTGTGTAAATTTTTCTACACATTCAATTCGTTTTGAAACAGACATGGAAGGCCATTCTCCTCGGCCATTTGCATACGCTTTTACTCCAGCATATAAAACTTCCATGGCATCAGATGCGTCTGTAATAGGGTAGGACCCAATTCTTTTTTGCTCGAAACCTTTGTCTGTTTTGATATATATAGGAGACCAAACATCTTGAGTTTTTCCAGCCCAAGCCCGCATTTCACCGTTGACCAAATATTCTTTTTGCTCTAATGGTTCTGTTAAATCAAATTCTGCTGGTATTTGACCTTGATTTGGGAATAATTGTTCTAATTCAATTGCCTTCATTATCTTTTAAAATTTATGGATGCAAATGTCAATGTTTTCTTTAGAGGATGGGAACTACCATGTAAAATATTGATTTATTTTAATTTTTTATTTACTTAATTATATTATAATTAATAGTAATTAAGGTTTTCAATCTACTTTAATAGGGTATTTACGTCTTATTTTATTGACGATAAATTTATTTTGTTCGGTAAAGCTTAATGGATGGATTTGATTGAACGCGTTTTCCCAGGCATGAAATAAGTTTGAATCTGAATTTTGAAATAGATTCCGGTCGATTTTTTTTGAAATTAAATATTCGTCAAAAGTCATTTTTTAGCCAATTATGTCGGTAATATACTAAAAGTAACGATGAAATGATGGCAAATATACCAGATAGCAAAAATGGTATTTGGATTTGGGAGGCTAGTCCTTTGTAAAAAGCTCCAGATAATAATGCACCCATTCCTATTCCTGCTTCTAAAGCGATGTACATCGTTGCCATAGCTCTGCCTATATGTGTGGGCGATGCTAGATCTGTCGTCCATGCGGTTAACGTTGGAGAATTAAATCCCCATGAAATGCCAAAGAATATCCCTGATAAAATCACAGTCATGGAACTTAAAGGCAGCACCATCAAAAACATAGAGGCAATTAAAAAGAAGGATGAAATTAATAAGACGGGAATTCTTCCATATTGATCAGATGATTTTGCGAAAAATAAACGCACACCGATGGAAGATATTGTAAATATGGAAAAATATAGGCCTTTATTATGCCAACCGATCATCTTGGAAATGTCAGGAACTAATGTTACGATGACTCCATATGAGAATGAAACCAAAATCATGACCCAAAAAACGGGGATTATTTTGGGTTCAAACACATCTTTCCAACCTATTTTGAAGAGCGAAATAGACATTGGCTTTTTCCTTGATTTAGGCAATGTTTCCTTCATTCTAGTTAAAATTAAAATCGACAACAAGGCAAATAGGGAGGATATCCAAAACATTTCTCGAAGCCCTAATTCATCGGCCAAAAAACTACCTATTACAGGACCTATCGACATTCCTGTGGCAGTAAAAATACCTAAACCGCCCTGTGCTTCCCCTCGTTTAGATTCAGGAATGATATCGGCTACATAGGCTGAAGTGGCGGTTGGTTTTGTTCCCGTAGACATTCCATGAAAAAAACGTAGTAATAAAAAACCTTGTACCGAATGGATTAAAGGGTACAAGCCCCCACAAATAAAGCAAACAATGGAGCCAAAAGCCATGACGGGAATTCTACCTATGTGGTCGGTTAGTTTACCAGAAAAGGGTCTACTTAATCCTGCGGTTAGCGTAAATAGTGCAATGATGTAACCTATATATTCTCTGCCACCTAGACTAGCTAAATAATCGGGTAGTTCAGGAATAATCATGGAAAAACTGGCACAGAAAAGAAAATTACTTAAACATAGAAGCCAAAATGCTACTGAATAAATACTTTCTTCTTTTTGCATCGATTTAATCTTCTAATAGTTCGGTTACTTCCTTTTTATTTAGGCTCATTAAAAATGCCGGCAGCAATATTAAATTACAAATCATAGCCATGAGAAGGGTTATTGACACTAATACGCCTAATGCCTGCGTTCCTTTGAACGTCGACGCAGTAAATATAAAAAACCCAAAAAATAATATCATGGCCGTATAAAACATGGAAACTCCTGTTTTTTGAATAGTAATTTGGATGGATTTTTTTATGTCAAAGGCGTTTTTGGCAAATTCTTCCTTGTATCGTGTCAGGAAATAAATGGTACCGTCACTTGATATTCCAAAGGCAATGGAAAAAATTAAAATGGTGCTTGGTTTCAGCGCAATTCCAAAATGGCCCATTAATCCGGCTGTAATAAGTAAGGGAATGAGGCTTGGTAATGTGGATATGATGACCATTTTCCAACTCCTAAATAACAAGGCCATTAAAACGCAAATTAAAAAAATAGCAGAAAGTGTACTTTCAATTAAATTGACCTGCAAATATTCCGTTTGAAAGGCATATATGACAGAATTTCCAGTGATTTTAGCAATGAATGTGTTCGGGTCGCCTTCTTTTTTTAGCTCGCCCGTTTCTGGATCTGATAAATAGATACTGTCAATTCTAGGTTTTATTTGGTCAAACAATTCCCTAGTTCTTGTCGTACCCGCATCTTGCATTTGGAAACTTATCCGGGTAAACCTTTTCTTCGAGTCGATAAATCCATTAAATAAATTATCTTTTCCATTTAAACTAGTTTGAAAAGAAGCTAATTTGTTTAGTTCATTGATGCTAGGAAGTACAAAGTATTTTGGATCCCCTCCGCGATATACTTGATATAAGTATTTCGTGGCCGTTAAAATCGAAAGTCCCTGAGTGAATTCTGGGTATTCGGCAATGACTTTTTCTGTTCGCTTTATTTTGGTTAAAATTTCGGGGCTTAAAGCGCGGCCATCTTCACGCGCGTCAATGGATATTTCAAAAGGCATGACCCCTTTAAAATGTTTTTCTATAAATTTTAAATCCGTGTATATGGCATTATCTTGGGGCAAATCGTCCACGATATAGCCTACTGCTTTTATCTTAGTTAATCCGTAAATAGAAAATGCTAAGATTACTCCAACAAATAGATAAATGGATTTTCTATGATTGAATACCCAAGTTTCGACACGCAATAAAAATTTGCTCACTTTTGGAGATTCAAAATGTGCCAAATCTTTGGTTTCAGGAGGAGATAAAAAACTAAAGAATATAGGAATTAGTAGCACTGATATGGCAAATGTGAACATGACATTGATCGCAGCCACGATTCCAAATTCAACCAATAAACCAGATCCCGTAAATGCGAAAACTCCAAAACCAATGGATGTGGTCAAATTCGCTAAAAACAATGTTCTTCCTATTTTTGACGTACTTTCTATTAATGATTCCTCTTTATTTTGAGTACGTAAAAATGTTTCATGGTACTTGTTCAATAAAAATATTACGTTGGGTACTCCTATGACTACAATCAAGGGAGGAATGAGGCCAGATAGTAGTGTAATTTTAAAGTTAAATAATACAATGGTAGCTAATGAGGCAATGATGCCCACCAGAATGACAATTAAAGCAAATGAAACAACCTTAATGGATCTGAAAAAATAAAATAAAATTGCCGAGGTGACTAAAATGGCTAGAATTAAAAATATGGCCAATTCGTTTGTTACTTGGGATGTATATTCAGTGCGGATAAATGGCATGCCTGAGTAATGCACAGAATGTCCCATTTTAGTCGAATACTGATCACCTAAGCTTTTTATATGCTTGACCAGCTGAATTCTATTTTTATTATTGATCGTTTTCTGATCTAATGTGATTAGCATTAGGTGCACTTTGAAATCTTTCGTAAAAATAAAATCAGTAAATAAGGGTAAGCGGTATAACTTAAATTGTAAGCTATCTAATCTGGTTTTTGTAGTGGGCTCGGTTGTGTCCCAAATAGGCCTAGTCGAAAATTTATTTGATGCGGAATCAATGTAAACTTCTGGTAAATTGGTAATCGATAGTACATTTTTGATTCCTGGTTGGCCTTTGATTTCTTTGGTTAACGAATGCCAAGCATCAAATTCATTGGGTGAAAATATCTGGTCATTTTCGAGTCCAATGACCATGACATTGCCATCTTCACCATATTTGCTTTTGAAATTTTCATAAAGTTGGAATCGCTCATCTGATTTGGGAAGTATTTTTGCTAGTTCGTAGCTAAGTTGTATTTGGCTAGCTTTAAATCCTAATGCGCAGGTTAGCACAACTAATATTCCTAAAATCTGAAATTTAAATTTTAATATGTTTTCAGCAATTCGTAACCAAAAGTTTTTCATAGATTTAATAGGCAGATTTCATTAGGCTTTCCGCGAGGTTTAAGTCCTCAGAGGTTGTTATTTTTAAGTTGGCATAATCTCCCTCCACTAAATGAATGGTTTCACCCGTTGACTCTATCACACTGGCATCATCTGTAAATTCCATACTATAGGATTGATTGAATGCTTTTCTTAACGACTTTAAGCTGAATATTTGAGGGGTTTGAATGATTCGTATTTCATCTCTTTTGACTGCAACATATTTCTGTGATATGCTATCCCATTTTCTGATCGAGTCTTTGGTCGGTACGGATAATATGGCGTTTCCATGTAATTCGGCATACTCAAAAGCAGAAGAAATTAACTCAGGCTTAATTAATGGGCGAACACCATCATGAATAGCTATTAAACAATCTTCCGTTTCTGTGATGGCTGCTAAGCCATTTTGGCTTGAATGAAATCGGGTTTCACCTCCGCCAACTAAAATATGGGGTGTTGTTGCATTTATTTCCGGAAATTCAGAACATAATTTTGCCCAAAAATCCATTTGATTCTTGGGCAAAACAACATACAATATTATACTTGAATTTGCTTTTTTGAATTGATTTAATGTGTGAAATAAGATAGGTTTCCCTTGTAGCAGTAAAAATTGTTTAGGTATTGTACTATTCATACGATGACCAGTCCCACCAGCAACAATGATTGCGATTTTTTTCACACAAAAAAATTAGATGATTAACATTACATCCCCATAACTAAAAAAGCGATATTTTTCTTTAATAGCTTGCTTATAAGCTTCTTGTACCAACTCATAACTTCCAAATGCCGATGCCATCATATATAAAATGGATTCTGGTAAATGGAAATTAGTTAATAATGCAGTTGGTATTTTGAACTCGTAGGGAGGAAAAATAAATTTGTCGGTCCAGCTATTAATCGGCTTTAAATGTCCACTGGCAGAAACGGAGGATTCCAAAGCTTTCATCACGGTAGTTCCGATGGCCAGTACATGTTTTTTATTATCCAAAGCCTCGTTGACAAATCCACAAGTCGTTTCATCGATGATGAAATGTTCTGAATCGGTTTTATGTTTGGTCAAATCCTCTACATCAACTTGTCTGAAGGTACCTAAACCCACATGAAGTGTAATAGGGGAGAATTGAACGCCATTTAACTCCATTTTTTTCATGACAATCTTAGAGAAATGAAGGCCGGCTGTGGGTGCAGCGACTGCGCCTACATGCTCTGCGTAAATCGTTTGAAAACGCTCTCTATCTTCTTCGGTAGCGGCTCTTTTTAATCTAATTTCATCGGGCAGCGGAGTTTCGCCCAACTCGTGGATTGCTTGCATTAAAGCATCGTGGTCTCCATCATAAAGAAATCTAATCGTACGACCTCTGGATGTAGTGTTATCTATTACCTCGGCAACTAAATCAGAATCACCAAAATATAGTTTATTACCTACTCTTATTTTTCTAGCTGGATCTACTAAAACATCCCAAAGTCGATGCTCGCGATTTAATTCCCTTAAAAGAAATACTTCAATTTGCGCTCCTGTCTTTTCCTTATTTCCGTATAAACGCGCTGGAAACACTTTGGTATTATTTGTTACTAACACATCCCCATCTCCAAAATAGTCAATGATGTCAGTGAATTTTTTATGTTCAATGGTTTTTTCTTTTCGGTTAATCACCATCATACGCGCATCTTCTCGATTTTCGGTAGGATTTAAGGCAATTAAACTTTGGGGTAAATCAAATCTGAATTCAGATAATTTCATTCGGATGGGTTTTGAATTAAAGTTTTGTAAATTTTAAACTCAAAATAGAGTTTAAACGCAATCAAAATAATGATTATTTTCGCTGAGAAAATTATCAATTTGCAAATATACACTTTTCAAAGGGGGCTTGTCAAGGTAAATTTTTCAAAACCTTTATATATTCCTTTTGTTCTGCTTTAAATGAACTATATGTTATGAAAAAAGTTTCCATATTTTGGTTTAGAAGGGATTTGCGGATAGAAGATAATCATGGATTATTTCAAGCATTGTCAGGTCCATTTCCTGTTTTGCCGATTTTCATTTTTGATAAAGCTATTTTATCTCGATTGCCTTCTAAAAAAGATGGTCGGGTTGAGTTTATTCACAAGGCTTTAGAAACGCTTAAATCGTTGATGGGCCAACAAGGTGGAGATATTTCAATTTTTCATGATCATCCATTACATGTTTTCGAGAAATTGACCCTTGAATATGATGTGCAAGCTATTTATTTGAACCATGATCATGAAAAATATGCACTTCAAAGGGATGAAGATATTAAGCAATTTGCTAATTCAAAAAATATCAGCTTTCATACGTTTAAGGACCATGTGATTTTTGAAAAGAATGAAGTTTTGAGTGGACAAGGTACACCATATACCGTTTTTACCCCATATGCTAACAAATGGAAGGATCGTTTGAAAAATGAACCCCTGATTGTTTATCCATCCAAAAGCTTGACAAATTATGTGGATGAAAAAGCTGATTTCCCTAGTTTAGAATCGATCGGTTTTGCGCCTTCAGGATTGTTCTTTCCTGAAAATATGGTTTCTGATAAATTAATACATGATTATCAAGCCTCGCGTGATTTTCCAGCTATCAACGGTACTTCAAAGCTTTCTGTTCATTTACGTTTTGGTACCATCTCGATCCGTTCTTTAGTATTACAAGCTCAAGGATTATCTGAAACCTGGTTAAATGAATTAATATGGCGCGATTTTTATAGTAATATCTTATTTCATTTTCCACACATTAGTAATGGATTAGCCTTTCGGAAGGAATATGATCATATCCAATGGAGAAATAATGAAGTGGAGTTTGACGCTTGGAAACAAGGAAAAACAGGGTTTCCAATGGTCGATGCCGGTATGCGAGAATTAAATCAAACGGGTTTTATGCATAACCGGGTTCGCATGGTGGTGGCTAGTTTTTTAGTTAAACATTTACTCATTGACTGGCGTTGGGGAGAAACATATTTTGCAGAAAAGCTGCTTGATTTTGATTTTTCGTCCAATAATGGCGGTTGGCAATGGGCTGCTGGCTCTGGTTGTGATGCTGCACCTTATTTTAGAGTATTTAATCCGAGCTTGCAAGCACAAAAATTCGACCCTAAATTGAGTTATATAAATAAATGGGTTCCTGAATTACAGGAACTTAGCTATGTAACTCCTATAGTTAATCATGAGTTTGCCAGAAAGCGTGTGCTTGAGGTATATAAGATGGCTTTGGGTAAATAAATTGTTAATAAACCGACTTTCCTTGGACCATATACTTTTCTAAGTCGATACTTAGGAATCCAATTTTTAGATTGACCTCCATTTTAAAAGGTATTTGATATTTATCTTGGCTAATCCATAATCTAATGGCATCTTCATCCTTAAACATATTGTTTTTGGGTAATACCAATGAAGTTCGAATGCATTTCTTAGCTCCAAATTTTCCGTCTACGCTTTCAAATCCTTTGACAATAAACAATATGTCATAAATGGTCCCGTCAAATAGAATTTTTGCACTTAACGACTGACCCACTTTCATTTGGGTTAAATTCTTATCTCTTAAAAAGAAATAACCGCCAATGATATCCATCATGCCTTTTGAAATAGGAAGGGTTTTGTTTACTGGCGTGTTTTGGGGAGAATAAATTTTTGCTAATCCTTGGCTCTGGTCAAAAGTAACGGTTTCGTTTTTTTTATATCGTCCTTCCATTTTTCTCATTTCTGTTTTTAATGGCAACCGTGTTTCTATAGCTAAATTGGCTGACCAATAATCAACGACAGGACTAAATACATTTAAAATGCCAATCGTTTTTCCTTCAATTTCAATTTTTCTAGTGGGGGTGGATTGTATTAAAATCACGTTAGGAGAGCTTTTTACGGTGGCGCTTGCCGCATTAATGAATCCTAGGTGAATTCGATAGTCTAATATTTCAGTTTGATCCAAAAACGATAAATCTTGCGAATATGCGCTTTTGGTAATGATCAGCAAACTGATGAAAAATAAGTTAATTTTTGCTGAAATAATGTTTTTTAACACGTTAAATGAGTATTTTAAAATTGAATTTTTTTATCCAATTAGTTTATCTTAAAATTTGATTAATTATTAATGCGTATTTCCTATTTTTGTTAAAGCGTATTGAAAGATACAATTTCAAAAAAGAACATTCAAAATTATCAATAAATAAACATGGCAAAACAATCAGGCGATGCACAAGGCCTAGCTTCTGAAAAATTAAAAGCACTTCAAACGACATTAGAAAAATTAGATAAAGCTTATGGCAAAGGTACTGTCATGCGATTATCTGATAGCAAGGTGATGGATGTCCCTGTTATTTCAACGGGCTCATTAGGACTTGACTTAGCATTAGGTATTGGAGGAATTCCTCGTGGTCGTGTTGTGGAGGTGTATGGACCTGAATCTTCTGGAAAAACGACATTGACACTTCATTGTATTGCTGAAGCTCAAAAAGCGGGTGGTCTTGCGGCATTTATCGATGCGGAGCATGCGTTTGATCGTGCCTATGCTGAAAAATTGGGTATTGATACTGAAAATTTATTGATTTCACAGCCTGATAATGGTGAACAAGCATTAGAAATTGCAGAACATTTAATTAGTTCTGGCGCTATTGATATTATTGTGATTGATTCGGTGGCTGCATTAGTTCCTAAAGCAGAGATTGAAGGGGAAATGGGTGATTCTAAAATGGGACTCCAAGCTCGATTGATGTCGCAAGCATTACGTAAATTGACCGGAACTATTAATAAAACGGGTTGTTGCTGCATCTTTATTAATCAGTTGCGTGATAAGATCGGTGTGATGTTTGGAAGTCCAGAAACAACAACGGGAGGAAATGCCCTTAAGTTTTATGCTTCAGTACGATTAGACATTCGTAGAGCAGGTCAAATTAAAGAAAGTGCAGATTCCATTACTGGTAACCGAACTAGAGTAAAAGTTGTCAAGAACAAATTAGCGCCTCCATTTAAAGTGGTTGAATTCGATATCATGTATGGGGAAGGTATTTCTAAAGCCGGTGAAGTATTAGATTTAGGTGTTGACCTCAATGTAATTGACAAATCAGGCTCTTGGTTTTCTTACAATGGCAATAGATTAGGACAGGGGCGTGATGCTGTTAAGGATTTGATTAAAGATAATCCTGAATTAATGGATGAATTAGAGATGAAAATCAAAGAAAAAATCAAGGGAAATGAAAATGTCTTGTTAGACAAGGATGCAGTACCTGAGGCGGAATAGAAACAATGTAAGTTTAATATAAAATGGGAGTCAATGTATTGACTCCCATTTTTGTTTTAATTAGAACTTAAGTTAAATCGATTAAATAACTTTCTAACCGTTTTTTCTACGGATTTATCCGTTTCCATAGCCTCAGAGATGGATTGAACTGCGTGAATGACCGTGCTGTGGTCTCTTCCTCCAAAATGATACCCAATCGATTTTAAAGGTAAGTTTGTTAATTCTTTAAGCATGTACATGGCCACTTGCCTAGGAAAAACATTTTCTTTTTTTCGACATTTTCCCTGCAATGTTTGTAGGTCCACATCAAAGTGAAGGGTTACTACGTCTAGTATATTGTCAACACTTAATTCTTTTTCTTGATCATTTACGATACTCTTTAGTGTTGTTTTGGCTAACTCAATATCTATTTCTTTTCGTGTTAATGAAGCCTGCGCCATTAACGATATGATAACTCCTTCTAATTCTCTTACGTTCGTCTGAATGGAGTTAGCTAAATACTCTAAAACATCAATATTGATTTGAATTCCATCATCTTGAAGTTTTTTCTGAATAATGGCTATACGTGTTTCAAAATCCGGTTGCTGTAAATCAGCTGTTAATCCCCATTTAAATCGACTTAGTAAACGATCTTCCATTCCAGCCAAATCTCTTGGTGCTCGGTCAGAAGATAGTATGATTTGTTTTCCTGATTGATGTAAATGATTGAAAATGTTGAAAAAAGTTTCCTGCGTTTTTTCTTTTCCAGAAAGGAATTGAACGTCGTCTATAATTAGTACGTCGACTTGCAAGTAAAAATTGGTAAAGGTTTCAATCGAATTGTTTCTAATCGCATTAACAAATTGATTTGTGAACTTTTCCGTTGACACATACAGAACAAATTTTTCAGGGTATTGGTCTTTAATTTGATTGCCAATGGCTTGGATTAAATGAGTTTTACCTAAACCCACACCTCCATAAATCATTAATGGATTAAAAGAAGTTAAACCAGGCTTGTTCGACACAGCCATTCCTGCTGCTCTACCTAATCGATTACAGTCTCCTTCAATAAACTTATCAAATGTATATTTTGGGATTAAATACGAATCAAGTTCTAAAGAATCTAAATCCTTGAATTGGAAAGGGTTTTTAGTACTTGAAGGTTGATTATTTGAATACTTATCAGAATAAGAATTATATGTATTTTGGTTTGAATGGTTGGTCGGTAAATTAAAGGTAATAGGCGGGTTCTTTCGATCTCCTTTGTCAATGACAACGGAATATTCTAACATTCCATTTTTACCGATCACTAGGTCAATCGCTTTTCTGAAAATGGATACATAATTTTCTTCAAGCCACTCATAAAAAAATTGTGAAGGAACTTCAAGTGTAAGTGTATTATTTGAGAATTTTAAAGGAACAATGGGAGTGAACCACGTATTGAAATTATGCTCTGATATATCTTCTTTGATTATCATTAAGCATTTATTCCACAATTCGTTTACTCCTATTTGCATTTCTGTTCTAATAATTGGTAATATGGGTCAATAAAGTTTTGATTGATAAACCTCAAAGAGGCAATATCTCAAGTAAATTTTTATAAAATGGTTTTAAGGCTTATACTAAAAAAATGTAAAATTATTTTTAGCGGGGTGACAAAAATAGTAAAATTCGGGGTTCTTACAAATTTGAAAAACAAATAAATGTGTGTTTTTTTTGTAAAAAAAAGTGTTAAATATTTGGAAATAAAAATTGTTCAATTTTTATAGCGCTTATTCGTGTTTTGACTTGAAAAAGTTAAATAAAAAAATATTATTTTTTTTTGAATAAAAAACGTATTTATTTTATTGGATTTTGTTTGAATAATATATAAATAACTGATTTACAATTAATTAACCATAGAAATCAAAATAAGGTACATTAATTTACGACGACTAAACTTTTTGGAATAATATTTATTTTGACGAAATTTTCATCTGAAATTAATGATTCCCCATCTATGTGATAACATATTCCCTTTTTGATGGAAAACTCAAATATATCGAGTGATTTTGTAACTACTTTAGGGTGCGATTGAATGGTTTTTAAAAATAGTCTGATTCCAAGTTGGGCTTTTTCAATAATATGCAATGGACTTACCTTAACAACTTCAAATAGAGCATCTTGGATATTAGATAACGGTGATATATATGCGTTATTCCCAAATTGGTTTGCATTTGCGATGCTTAGTGAAAATACATATTCCGTTTGATTGTTTATTTCAATTTCAATCGGCACATATGTTAAGGATGATCGAAGGGTGGATTTTATGTAATTCAAAAAACCTCGATGTTGGGTCTTTGAAAAAGCTTCTGCCACATAAGCGTCAAAACCTATTCCTGCTGTACAAAAAAAAGGTTTTGAATTCCATGTTAAACTATCTATTACCTTATTTTCACCTTGTAATGCCATGTTTAAAGCGGATTTGAAATCCATAGGTATATTCAAATGCCTAGCAAGCCCATTTCCAGATCCAATGGGGATAATTCCTAAGGGTATTTTGGTATGAATTAATTCTGATGCCACTTCATTAATGGTGCCATCTCCTCCCACGACGATTATTTTGGTAGCTTGTTGGCCTATAGCTAATTTTGCTAATTCTCCACCGTGACCAGAATATTCTGTAAAATGTAGACTTGAATTTTCAATTTTATTCAATTTTTGAATCAATTGAGCTTTGCTTGACGTACTTTTACTACCTGATTTTATGTTTATAATAAAAAATATCATACTTTATTTTTCAGGCCGTAAAGTTAACATTAAATAATTCGATATGTATCAAATAGGAGATGCTCATGAAATTGATTTTTCTTTTACTCAGGATGAAGTAAATGAATTTTGTAAAATATCTGGAGATTTTAATCCATTGCATTGGGACGAAGTATATGCGTCAAAAACCCAGTTTAAGCAACCCATTATTCACGGTGCTTTAATTGCTAGTATCTTTTCTAGAGTTATGGGGATGGAATTTCCTGGAGAGGGAAGTGTTTATTTAAAACAAATTACTGAGTTTAAAAGACCTTTGTTTGTAGGAGTGACCTACACAGCAAAGTTTCAAATAGAATCCATTAATAACGAAAAGCATATTGCTGAAGTTAAAACGCAAGTCTATGATCGTGAACGTGGTAAATTGATGGTTGATGGCATGGCTACAGCCCTACATTTAGAAAAATTTTAACAAAAAAAAGCCTGAAATTTCTTTCAGGCTTTTTTATACAATTTAATAAATTACTTTGAAGCGTTCTTTTGGTTTTGAACCTCAGTACGAATTTCTTGTGATAAAGTTTTTAATTGTTGAAGACCACCTCTAACGCGTGTTCCTGCTGCTTGATTTCCTTTATCATAGAATTTTTCGAAATCTGATTCTAATGATAATACTAGTTCCTTCACTTGTGCAAATCTGCTCATAATAATAATTTTTAGGTTGTAAAATATTTAGATTGTCTTTATAGCCTGTTTAGAGGCTTTTATAATACGAAATTTAGACAAATTTTTAATTCTCACAAATTTTTACAACTAAAAATCACAAAAAAAAGTGAAAAAAGTCAAAAAAGTTAAATTTTAGGCTCTTTTTCTTGTTTATTTAGAATAAAAGCCTTCTTTAAGTTGCTTTTGCACTTTAGCAAAACACTCTGTCGTATAACGTATATCCTCAAGCGTATGTGAGGAAGTTGGTATGATCCTTAACATAATTTGTCCCTTCGGAACTACTGGGTAGACAACTATGCTACAAAAAATACCCATGTTTTCTCTTAGGTCACGAACAAGTTTGGTCACTGCTTCAATATCATAATCACCATGTAAAAATACAGGAGTTACCGGAGATTGAGTTTCGCCAATATCAAATCCCTTTTCTCTTAATCCTTCTTGAAGTGCTTTTACATTCGCCCATAATTTTTCTCTTAATTCGGGATGCTTTTTAATTAATTCAAGTCGCTTCATGCCTCCAATAACAAAGGGCATTGGCAATGCTTTTGCATAGGTTTGAGACCTCATATTATATTTTAAATACATAATGATATCTTTTGGTGCGGCTACAAATGCTCCAATGGCTGCCATTGATTTAGCGAAAGTTGAAAAATACAAGTCAATACCTTCCGTACAATTTAAAAATTCACCTACTCCACGTCCATTTTCTCCCATAGTTCCAAATCCATGCGCATCATCAACAAGTAATCTGAAATCAAAATCCTTTTTCATTTCAACAATTTTATCTAGCGCGCCCACTTTTCCCGACATTCCGAATACGCCTTCCGTAATAACAAGTATTCCTCCTCCTGTTTCCTCTGTTCGCTTTTTCGCACGCTCTAAATTCTTTCTTAAAGAATCCATGTCGTTGTGATTAAACTTATAATAGGCACCCATTTTTGCTTTATGCAAGCGAATACCATCGATCAAGCAAGCATGTGATTCCGCATCATATACGATGATATCACGATGATCTACCATACATTCTACCAGCGACATAACGCCTTGGTACCCATAGTTAAGAAGGAAGCTGTCTTCCTTACCCACAAACTCAGCTAATTGCTTCTCAAATTCCTCGTGTTCATTCGTATTTCCAGACATCATTCTAGCTCCCATGGGGTATGCTAGGCCGTATTTAGCTGCAGCGTCAGCATCTGCTTTTCTTACTTCAGGGTGATTGGCAAGTCCTAAATAGTTGTTTAAAGACCAATTTAACATCTCTTTTCCCATGAAAGTCATTCTTGGACCTAATTCGCCAGTTAATTTTGGGAAAGAAAAATAATGATGTGAATAATGTGCATGAGCGCCAATTGGCCCCATATTTTTTACTACTTTTTCGAAAATATCCACTTTATGATTTCGTTTTAATTAAATAATCATGTATTAATTACAAAGTTAAATTTATTTTTTAATCCCGCTTATATTAAATACGCTCATTCGTCAATTTTCTATTAAGTTTGTCAACTTATTCACAAGTTTTTGATATGAAATTCAAATTTTGCCTCCTTTTTTTCGCCCTTATTTTGTCCAATGTGCTTTACAGTCAAAGCACGATTAAACCCTTGGTCGAATCTAAAAAAGGGATGGTGGTTACTACACATCCTTTAGCCTCAGAAATAGGCTTGTCGATTTTAAAAAAGGGAGGTAACGCCATTGACGCTGCCATAGCAGTAAATTTTGCATTAGCTGTTTGTCATCCGTCTGCTGGTAATATTGGTGGAGGTGGTTTTTTGGTTTATCGAAATGCTAAAGGAAAAGTTTTTACCCTAGATTACAGAGAAAAGGCTCCATTGGCAAGTACCAAAGATATGTACCTAGATAACTCTGGCAACATAATCCCTGAAAAAAGTATGGTTGGGATATTTTCAGTAGGGGTTCCAGGAACTGTGGCTGGGATGGAAGAAATTCACCGTAAATTTGGTTTATTACCCTGGAAAGATCTGATTCAGCCTTCCATAGACATTGCAAGAAATGGCCATGCACTTACGTCAAGGGAAGCTCGAGGATTAAATGCCAATAAGTTGGATTTTGTTAAAGAAAATAAAGGAAATTCATATTTAATTAATCCAAATAATATTGATTGGAAAAAAGATGATCTATTAATTCAAGTGGACTTAGCAAATACTTTGGAAAGAATTTTACGCAATAAATCAAAAGGATTTTATCAAGGGAAAACCGCGGAATTAATTGTTAGTGAGATGAAACGCCTAAACGGCATTATTACCCAAAAAGATTTGAATAGCTATAAGCCTGTCTGGCGTAAACCAATTGTCAAATCTTATAAAAATTTTCAAATAATAGGAACGCCGCCGCCATCCAGTGGGGGGTTAGCATTGTCCCAATTAATGGGAATGGTGCAGAAATATCCATTGAGCAAATGGGGGGCGACCTCTGATTCTACGATCCAATTAATGATTGAGTCTGAAAGAAGAGTATTTGCAGACCGAGCTAAATGGCTGGGTGACCCTGATTTTGTTCAAGTACCCATTGGTCCCTTATTAGATTCTACTTACATTAATAATAGAATAAGTTCAATCAATTTCGCAAAGGCGTCTTTAAGTTCAGATATTTCAGCAGGTGAATTTCCTGGCTATGAAAGTCCTGAAACGACTCATTATTCTATTGTAGACGCTGCAGGTAATGCGGTGTCGATTACTACAACCTTGAATAATTCTTTTGGTAGCAAGGTATTTGTAGGTGGAGCTGGATTTCTTTTAAATGATGAAATGGATGATTTTTCTGCAAAAGCCGGAGCTCCCAACTTG
>JBIKRO010000111.1:0-6697 GCA_044349095.1 Aquirufa sp.
AGGCTGATTAATTACATGTTCAATAGCTCCCAAGGAAGGCTCGCTCCCGTCATAGCTATGTGCATAAAAAGATAATTGATTATTAAAATGATTAAAGGCTAACACATAGCGATATACAAAATAGCGAATGGATGGGATTTCTGTCTCCTTGCTTTTGCCCCTCATCTCGATGTCTTCAAAATATTGAACCGCATCATACGATATATGACCAAAAAGTCCATTGGCCATGGGCGAATCCCCCGCCTCCTTTGTAATAGCAAAACGATCAGAAAAGTTTTTTAACGCCGAAAT
The DNA here is from genome assembly GCA_044349095.1 of Aquirufa sp. GTDB lineage: Bacteria > Bacteroidota > Bacteroidia > Cytophagales > Spirosomataceae > Aquirufa. The sequence goes on from JBIKRO010000111.1 coordinate 292, forward strand.
CGCTTGTTGGCGCGACGCCAACACAAAAGTCTCCTCACTACCATCCGGAAATTTTTGAACCACCACCGATTGATCTAACGTAAAACTGGCGATCGGCTCAAAAGCGATATGAGAAAAACCATGCTCACGGCCATGGTAATCAGCAGATTCCAAAATCACCGAGTTTTTGAAATTCTTCCGAATTTTAAGAAATAAACCTATGGGCGTCATCGTATCGGCCAAAAGCGTCTTTCTACTCGTTTTTATATGTATTTTTTGTGTCGTAGACATGTTTCTAAATTGAATACAAATTAATAAAAAAAGGCTTACTGAGAACAGCAAGCCTTTGTAAAACATATCATATGTGCACACAGCAAAACTGTTCAAGGATTTATTACCCTTGCCAACCGTTTTTGTTGTATGCTGCTTTTATCATTTTGTTATAATTTTTACAAATGTAAAATGAAATCTATTAAATCAAAACTTTAACCTATTAAATCCCACAAATTTCCATACAAGTCCTCGAAAACAAGGACTTTACCATATTCCTCTTCCGAAGGCCCACGCACAATCGTGATGGCTTGTTGTCGCAAATTCTCATGATCCCTTTCAAAATCATCCGTATGTAAAAATAAAAATACACGTCCCCCAGTTTGATTCCCTACCCTCGATTTTTGTTCATCCGTAGCAGCCTTCGCTAAAAGCAATTGGCAGCTCCCTTCCCCAGGTGGTTGGATTAAAACCCAACGCTTCACCTCACTCAATGTGGTATCTTCAATTAATTTGAAACCTAATTTTTGGGTATACCAATGAATCGCCTCGTCATAATCAGCCACTACTAAAGCAATATGCATTAATCGTTGGTTCATATCTTAATTTTCGTCTCGGCCAACAAAATTGAACGGAGAGATCAATTTCAATTCATTTTTGATCGCTTCACTAACCGCTAAGCCATCAATAAATTGATGAAAAACAGCTTGATCTATTTTGCCATGATGACGCGTTAAATCCTTGAGCGCCTCATACGGTTTTGGATAGGACTCCCTACGAAGTACGGTTTGAATCGCTTCTGCAATGACAACCCAATTATCCTCTAAATCCTGAGTGATTTTTGATTCATTTAATTCCAACTTCCCTAATCCTTTTTGCAATGAATTCAAGGCAATCAACGTGTGTGCCAAAGGCATCCCCACATTCCTTAAAACAGTAGAATCTGTTAGGTCTCGCTGCAACCTAGATATAGGTAATTTTGCCGATAAGAACTCGAAAGTGGCATTTGATAAAGCCAAATTGCCCTCCGCATTTTCAAAATCAATGGGATTTACTTTATGAGGCATGGCAGAAGAACCTATTTCCCCTTCCTTAATTTTTTGCTTAAAATATCCCATGGAAATGTATTGCCATACATCTCGAGAAAGGTCAATTAAAATCGTATTCAACCTTTTTAAGCCATCAAAATAGGCTGCCAAATTATCGTAATGTTCAATTTGCGTCGTATACTTGGAACGCACAATACCTAAATTATTGTGCAATTTCGCGGCAAATTGGGGCCAATTTATATCCGGAAAAGCGACTTGGTGTGCATTGAAATTTCCAGTAGCACCGCCAAATTTCCCCGTAAAAGGAATTTGAGCCAAAAGATCTAATTGGCGATTCAGCCTTTCCACAAATACCATCACTTCCTTGCCAAGCCGAGTAGGCGAAGCGGGCTGTCCGTGTGTATGTGCAAGCAATGGAATATCTTTCCAATCCTTTGCATAACTAGAAAGGATTTCAATGACTGAAATATAAGCAGGTAAAATAACGTTATGGTGTGCCTCCGCGATGGACATCGGGATAGCTGAATTGTTGATGTCTTGAGAGGTCAACCCAAAGTGAATAAATTCTACGTAGGCCGACAAGTCCCCATGCTTTTCAGAAAGCGAAAGCATTTTTTCTTTGATAAAATACTCAACCGCCTTGACGTCATGGTTGGTGACTTTTTCTTTGTCCTTAATCCATTGTGCATTCGCCTCAGAAAATTGGAGATATAAATTTCGCAGGTCAACAAAAGCACCTTTTGGGAAACTGCTAAGTGGTTTTAATGGGATTTCACAAAGTGCAATAAAATATTCAATTTCAACGCGAACGCGGTATTGAATTAAACCAAATTCAGAAAAATAAGGCGCCAAAACAGCTGTTTGCCGACGATACCTCCCGTCCACGGGAGAAATAGCACTTAGTAAATTTAATTCCATGTGATTCCTTTCAAAGTGTAAAGGTACAAAATTTGTCTTGGAAGAGGGTTTAATCAAAAGATTTTGAATGATATAGATAGGGATTTTCCTAATTTTTTAGGAAATTTAGCAAAATACCTGATATGCTAAGTCCAAAATACCTATCCCTTGTTCTAGCTATTGTCATTGCCGGAGTAACTACCGCCTTCATTTCGTTTTTACCCACCTCAGATATAAGCACCCTATTTGTGTGTTTTACTAGTTGCCTGATTTTTGGAACTATTCTCATTTATTTTGCCTTGGACTATTTAGTTTTCAAGGAGGTTAATTTGTTATATGACCGCATAAAACAAATAAAAAAGAAGAATTTTTCTGTCATTCCTCGGTCTCAATTAATCGAAAAAGATAATCCGATTGCCTTATTAACGGAAGAATTAAACTCCTATGTTACGACCAAAGAAGACGAGGTGAAGGAATTGAGGAAATCAGCTAAATACCGACAAGAATTTTTAGCCGATGTATCACATGAATTGAAGACCCCCATTTTTGCAGCTCAAGGTTTTGTGCATACCCTGCTAGATAATCCTGAAGAAGGCATCGAAATCAGAACCAAATTTTTAGAAAAAGCGGCAAAGAGTCTCGATGGATTAGATGTTTTAGTGAAAGACTTGTTGACCGTTTCCCAGATTGAAACCGGTGCCATTAAGATCGACAAAAAATCGATCGATTTGCGTCCCATCATTTTGGATATTTTTGAACAATTAGAAGCGAAAGCCAAATCAAAAAAAGTGTCATTGAAGTTGACCGGCAAGGAAGGTCCCCTATTAGTCAAAGCAGATGGCCAACGCATGGAACAAGTGCTGGTTAATTTAGTTGACAATGGAATCAAATATGGAAATCAGGAAGGAAAAGTAAATGTGTTGATCGAAGAACGAAAGAAAAATCTTCAAATTTCAGTGAAAGATAATGGGCCAGGAATTCCTGCGGAACATCTACCCAGATTATTTGAACGTTTTTACCGAGTGGATAAAAGTAGGGCTAAAATGAGTGGTGGTTCTGGCTTAGGCTTATCGATCGTCAAACACATCGTTAAAGCTCATGGAAGCCAAATAACGGTCATCTCTAAAGTTGACAAAGGAACTAGCTTCAGCTTTAAACTTGAAAAGGCTTAAATAAATCTTACGCAGCACCCTCCGTTAATCTTTCCGTATTTTCCGCAATCCTTAATTGCTCAATAAATTCCCCTATTTCTCCGTCCAAGACGGTTGGCAAATTATAAACAGTCAATCCGATGCGATGATCTGTTACACGACCCTGTGGATAATTATACGTCCTTATCTTGTCAGAACGGTCTCCCGAACCTACTAAGGATTTTCGCGCACCTGCAATTTCTGCGTTACGTTTGGCCAACTCAATTTCATAAAGCCTTGAGCGCAAAACAGTCATGGCCTTATCAAAATTCTTAATTTGAGAACGTTCATCTTGGCATTGAACCACAAGCCCAGAAGGAATGTGCGTCACACGAACTGCTGAATAAGTCGTATTCACCGACTGACCACCCGCGCCAGACGAACAGAAAGTGTCCTTTCTAATATCACTCATATTAATCTGCACATCCACTTCATCCGCCTCGGGCATCACAGCCACCGAAGCGGCCGACGTATGAATTCTACCTGCAGATTCAGTCGCTGGCACGCGCTGAACGCGGTGAACACCCGATTCAAATTTCATTTTGGCATATACATCCTCGCCTTGAACCGAGGCAATAATCTCTTTATATCCGCCGGCTGACCCTTCTGTAAAATCCATGATTTGGAAAGTCCACCCCATCTTTTCAGCATAGCGCTGATACATTCTAAATAAATCACCTGCAAAAATACTTGCTTCATCCCCACCGGTACCTCCTCGAACTTCCAAAATACAATCTTTGGAATCATTCGGATCCCGAGGGATTAACATCTCTTTTAAAACCTCATTCATGTCCTTCTCTGCTGGAACTAATTCGTCCAACTCCGCCTTGGCCATATCCCTGAAATCTTCGTCCTTTTCTGTGGCAATAACATCCTTTGCCTCCTCGATCGACTTCAATAAATTCAAATAGATAGAATACTGATCTACAATTTTTTGTAAATCCTTATATTCTTTACTCAATGTTTTGAATTTCTTTAAGTCCGATACGACTTCCGGCATGGCGATCTGTTGCTCCACTTCTAAAAAACGTTCCCTAATGGCCTCCAACTGCTCAAGCATGATTTTCTATTTTAAAAATTTTTGCAAAGATAACAATTAGTTGAATACCTTTGCGCAACGCTTTTTTATTATGTCAGTACATAAACTCTTCTTGCTCTTTTTTATCTTAGGATTCAGCTCCTGTGACTTTACAACACGCATTGATACGGCTGCTGCAGTAAAAGAAATGAAAGCCAAACAGGTTAAGCGCGTTCTTCCAGAACAAATTGTAAACCAGGTAGATACTTGGGGTTTAGGTGTTCAAAAAGAAATAGAAAAAAAGCTACGGGAAAAATCGGCTTTAGACTTGGCAACCCTTTCAAAAAAATATGGGATTTCAATTCTCGTAGGAAAACCTACCGGACTCAAAACCCAAGTGGGTGATCAAAAAATCAAAGAAATTTTAGATGCATTGGATTATAGTCAATCAATCCAACAAGAAATTCCTCCCAGCATACAGAAAAATGCAAGTGGCGATAGCCTCTTTTACATTTTTACCCATCCAGTGGCTCACACCATTATTTTGGGATTCAGCAAAGTCCGTGTCATTCAAGAAATGGACCGACCGCTAATCAAGTGATTGGGATTTGATTAAGGCCAACATCTGTTTATAGATTTCCTGCATTTCCGGACGATCAATAAGTGATAGTTGGTCCATCACCATTCTCCCATCTTGTAATTTTGCAGCTTCTTGAGCCGGAGAAATGGGGTGATTCGAGAAAAATGACTTCATGTAATTTTCGACAACCCCTTGGATTAACTGAGGTTCTAATTCAATTGAGGTTAACAATTCTTTCGCCTGGTTCCATAGTTGCTGTGTAAAAGTACCCGCCATCAACATCGCCAAATGAATCTTTTTTCGTTCATCTCCATTGACTAAATAAATCGCATCGGAGACATCTTTGGCAAGAGCCAACAAACTAGTTTCCGTCTCCTCCACCAGCACCTCAACACATATAGGCGTATTTGAAAGATTTAATTTTCTCCCCGTTAGGACATGCTGGACTGGAAAAAAAACCCCAATCTGGTTCATGCTTTCCCGAAGTGGATCGTATAAAAGCATCGATTCTGCCAATTGGGCCGTGCCTGAAACCAAGACTAAAATTCCATATTTAGGCAATATAAGCTCCGGCAAAACTTGGGGATATGCGGACTCTGGGATACACATAAAGAACACTTCTGATGTAGATTCAGAAAAATCTAAATGTTCTTGCACACGTGCATTATATAAAAAACTACCTAATTCTTTTGCCTTTTTGGGGTCTCGACTGAAAACTTCTTGAACAGAATTTCCTGCATTTTCAAATGCTTGAGATAAATGCCAAGCCACATTTCCTGCGCCAATAAATGAAATTTTCATACTTAATAGATGGGTTCTCTCTTAGATCCCACAAACGGAATCCATTGTTGGTCCAAAATTCCGGAAAAATTTCGCAAAAACATAACAAAAGATGGTTTGAAAGGATGGCGTGCTAAATGCATTCCTGCCTCCTCTGGAGTAAGGTCTCCCTTCTTCGAATTGCAGTATTTACAAGCAGTTGTTAAATTATCCCAAGAAGTTCTACCCTGCCTGGATTTTGGCATCACATGGTCTAATGTCAAATGGTCTTTGGATCCGCAATATTGACACGTATTCGCATCGCGCTTAAAAATGTTCTGCCGGGTTAAAACAACTCCTTTATATGGAAAATAAACATATCGATGTAGGCGAATGACGGAGGGGAAGGGGAAAGTTTGTGAGATCGAGTGCAATTTTGCAGTGCTAGATTCGGCGACTAATTCGGCCTTGTTTAGGTAGACCAACAAGAATGCTTTGGGCATCGAACAAATCGTGAGGGCACTGTAATCTTGATTGAGAACTAACACTTTCTGACTCATAGACAAAAATTATTTTTCGCTTTTTTCGCAAATCCTCTACTCGTTTTAAAGGTAAGAAAATTATCAAATGATTGACATCAATTCCAAAGAAAAATAATATTTTT
>JBIKRO010000112.1:0-6637 GCA_044349095.1 Aquirufa sp.
CAACACGTCAAAGAACTCTCTAAACTCAATTCTATAATTCACTATTTCTAGCCTTTATATCCTCTCGTTTTTGATCTAGCAGCGTTTTGCTAGTAATTGGGAGTGCAAAGATGCACGATTTATTTTTTTAGTCCAAATTATTTCTAAAATAAAATCAATTATTTTTTTGAGGTATTGAATACTAAAATTCTAAAAAGATAAAATATAATTTTTCTGCTTTCCATTTCCGACCAATAAATACTGCCCTTTGATCTTATTGAAATTTATAGGTGCTTGATAATCAGTGATTTTAACCTTATTAATGCTGATGGCATTGCCTTGAATGGCTTTTCTAGCCTCACCTTTTGATGGACAAATCAAATATGAGCAGCCCACACTAATTAAATCTGTGATATTGGTACATTCAGCTAATAATTCACTTGATATTTGATGAATTGGTAATTGGGCCAACAATTTTTCAGAGGCATTTTCGAGTTTTTCGACCGCATCTTTTGAAAATAATAGTTCAGACGCCTCCATCACTAATGCTGTTATGGACTCCCCGTGAACGCGCGTGGTAACCTCAGCGGCAATGGCCTTCTGTAGAATTCTTAGGTGCGGCGCTTCTGCATGCTCTTTTTCTAACGCCTCTATTTTTGTTTGATCATATAAAGTAAAAACTCTGATCAACCTCGAAACATCCGCATCCGCCGCATTCAACCAAAATTGGTAAAATTGGTATGGACTCGTCTTTTCAGCATCTAACCAAATATTCCCTGATTCAGATTTGCCAAACTTTGTTCCATCCGACTTAGTGACTAATGGAGTCGTCAAGGCATACGCGGCCCGTTCCTTCGCTTCCTCATCATGCCCCTCTTTTCTACGAATCAATTCCGTTCCCGTCGTTATATTTCCCCACTGATCCGAACCGCCCATCTGTAAACGGACATTTTTAGTCTTATATAAATGATAAAAGTCGTAGCCTTGTAATAATTGATACGAAAATTCAGTGAATGAAATCCCTGTTTCTAATCGTGTTTTTACAGAGTCTTTTGACATCATGTAATTAACCGTTAAAAATTTCCCAGCTTCTCGTAAAAATCCTAAAAAACTAAATTCTTTAAACCAATCGTAATTATTAACAAGCTCAGCCGAATTAACACCCGCTCCAAACTCTAAAAAGTTTTCTAATTGTTTTTGAATCCCTATTTGATTATCCCTCAAGGTTTGTTCAGATAAAAACTCCCGTTCTGCTGATTTCCCAGATGGATCCCCAATCATGCCCGTAGCTCCTCCCACTAAGGCAATGGGTTTGTGTCCAGCCAATTGGAAGTGCTTTAGAAGCATAATAGCAGCTAAATTCCCGATATGTAAACTGGGTGCAGTTGGGTCAAAACCGATATATGCCACCGTCATCTCCTTCTTAAGGTGTTCTTCTAAGCCTGGAATCATGTCGTGTAACATGCCGCGCCAACGTAATTCTTCGATGAAATTGATCTTCATATATTCAAACCCTTTATTTAAATGCGACCGACTGCTTAAGAAATGGACTTCCATGCATTTCTATATCTTCTTAACCCAATCGGGTTGCAAAAATAACAATATCCAGTTAATTTATTGCTACTTGAAAAATAAGCAAGCGTCGCCATAACTTAAAAATCGATAATCTTGTAAGATAGCTTCTTGATAAACTTGCTTCCAAGCATCGCCAATAATCGCCGATACTAGGACCAATAAAGTGGATTTTGGTTGATGGAAATTGGTTATAATGGCATCGCAAAATCGCAACTGATATCCAGGCATGATCAAAAGCTCCGTGGAAATAACCCATTCTTGAATTCCATTTTCTTGCATGAAAATCAACACTTTTTTCAGCGAATCCTTTGTTTGGATTAATGGATTACGGGGTAAATAAGGGAATTCTTTGGGTATATTAAAGCCTGTTTCCGGGATATCTAGTCCTTCAATTAACCAAACACCGGCCCAATAAAGACTTTCCAATGCACGCAATGAGGTAGTGCCAACGGGAATGTAAGGACCGTCATGATCCTGTAGATTTTGAATAAATTCTTTGGAGAAAATGAGTTGCTCCCGGTGCATTGGGTGATTTTGGACATTCTCTTCTTTAACAGGTAAAAAAGTGCCTGCGCCCACATGAAGCGTTAAATAAAGCTCCTTAATTCCTCGCTTTTCTAAATTATTGAAAACTTCCTGTGAAAAATGTAGGGAGGCCGTCGGGGCAGCAACCGCCCCTGATTCTTTCGAGAATATGGTTTGATACCGGTTTTTGTCCTCTGCGCCAACCTCCCTATCCATATACGGAGGAAGGGGTATTTGGCCTACCGCATCTAAAATTTCAGCGAAAGGAATAGGCTCATCCCAAGTTATTTTAATTAAATTTTCAGTTCTATTATGCCAACGAAATGTTAAAATAATCTCTTTGGCATTTATATATACTGAACGCTTGATTTGTTCGTGGGCCTTCCATCTTTTTTTATTGCCTACCAAACATTCCCAAATGGTTTCTGAATCCTGATTTAGGATTGATTGTGTCGCCAAATCACCTTGGATAGGTTTTAGTAAAAAAACTTCAATTTTAGATCCTGAATCTTTTGTTAAATTTATTCTCGCCGGAATAACCTTTGTATTATTGAATATCAATAAGCCACCCTGGGGTAAAAATTCGGGTAATTCTTTGAAAATTTGGTGCTTAATATTTCCAGAATCATAGATCAAGAGCTTAGATTCATCCCGATTTTTTAATGGAGAAATAGCGATTTTTTCTTGAGATAATGCATAATCGTAATCCTGAATAAAGATATTTGGCATATTGGATTTCATCCCAATGAATCTGATTTTGGCAAACTTAATAACCTAGCAGGTAAATAAATAAACCAAAGCAGTAAAATACAAATTCCAACCATTGGCACGTACGTAAAGTCTTGGTTTCTAGTTCTTTCGTCATTCAACAATAAAAGGGTCCTAAGGATTAAAATCAAATAAGTATGAATGGCAACGGGTAAAAAATGAAGCCAATCAATGCATATTTTTTTGATATTTTCTGGTGCTTTATCTGGAAAGAGGCGGTTTAGAGAGTGCAAATTTATAGCAGGAATTTTTTCAACCGTTTTGATCAATAATAAAATTAAAATATTTAAAACGGTGATGACACCCGCCAATAAATAAAAGACCTCAGCTTTAGGTAAAAAACCATCTCCTCTGCCCGTCTCGCCAAAATGTACCGCCACCGGATCAGGTAGTCCTCGGTAAACAAATAATAGTGTGATACCAAGACTTAATAGAGTAAAGATTCTTAGCACACGAGAAAGGAAATAATCGATCGACATATTTTTGAGATTGTCCACAAAATTAGTTTTGAAATCTTGGATGACCTAATCTTTATCTTTATTCTCTCTTGTAAAGGTATATTTTTGTCAAATATTTGAAATAAAGGCCGAAAAAAGTATTTTTGTCCTCCACAAAAGATGAACAATGCCTATATATACAAAAAATGGTGATCAAGGTTTTACTAGGTTAGCCGATGGCCAAGACCTATTAAAGTCAGATGTTCGTTTAGCTGCGATTGGGGATGTGGATGAGTTAAATTCATTTATCGGATTACTTATTTGTAAAGTTCCCGAAGAATTGACTCAGAAATTGATAAAAATCCAACAAAGTTTATTTGTTTTAGGGGCACACATTGCCACAGATTCAAAGGAATATTTGGGTAATATGAAATTGATATCCCTGCAGGATATTGTTTCATTAGAGGAAATGATCGATGAAATGGATGCTCATTTAGAGCCCATGAGGTTTTTTATTTTACCTGGCGGACATGAGACGATTGCCACAGCACAAATTGCACGAACGGTTTGTAGGCGCGCTGAGCGAAGTTTAATTCAATGGGTTAAGCCCATTAAAAATGAGGATTACGCGATATCAATTGTATATTTAAATAGATTGTCAGATTATTTATTTATGATGTGTAGATTATTACATAAAACGTTAGGCGTTCCAGAAACACCTTGGAATTCTGGCAAATAAGAAGAATAAAAAATGGAAATTCAAATACAACCTATTGGAAAGTCAAGAATCGATGAGGTCGATTTTAACAATTTAGCTTTTGGACGTAGTTTCGCTGATCATATGTTGGTTGCTGAATATGCTGATGGCGCTTGGCAATCGATGAAAATTCAGCCTTATGGCCCATTGAGCTATCAACCAGCCATGATGTCCATTCATTATGGCCAATCGATTTTTGAAGGGATGAAAGGATATCGTTCTGCGAAAGGGGATGTTTTGGTCTTTCGCCCAGAAGAGAATTTCAAACGTTTTAATAAATCGGCTGTTCGCATGTGCATGCCTGAGATCCCTGAGGAGATTTTCTTAGGCGGTTTGAAAAAGTTGCTGGAAATAGACAATGCCTGGGTGCCCAATAAAGAAGGTTGTTCTTTATACATTCGTCCATTTATGTTTGCTACTGACGAGTATGTCGGCGTAAGCCCTTCTACCACATATAAATTTATTATATTCAATTGCCCGGTGGGTTCGTATTATTCTAAACCCTTGAAAGTGCGCGTGGAAACCGAATACATACGTGCTGCCAAAGGGGGAGTAGGTTTTGCAAAAAATGCAGGTAATTATGGAAGTTCTTTGTTTGCGACTCAAAAAGCGATGCAAGCGGGTTATGACCAAATTATTTGGACGGACGCTGCCACACATCAATATGTGGAAGAAGCTGGAACAATGAATTTGATGTTTATGGTGGGAGGTTCATTGGTGACGGCGCCAACTGGAGATACCATTTTAGATGGGGTAACTCGAAAATCAGTTATTCAAATTGCAAAAGATTGGGGCATCGATGTGCAAGAACGCCAATTGTCGGTCAAAGAGTTGGTTAGCGGTATTTTAGATGGATCTGTGACTGAAGCGTTTGGAGCGGGTACGGCAGCCGTTATTGCCCCGATTCAAACCATTGGTTTTGAGGGAAAAGATTATCAATTACCTGATAAAAAAGAATCAGATTTTTCTAGTAAAGTTTTCACTGAAATCAATCAAATTAGACTTGGCGAGATTGAAGATTCGCGCGGTTGGGTTTGGAAAGTTTAATTTTTCCTTGAAAAAACGAGTTTAATCCCCGGGTCTTTAAGCGTACTTACATCTTGTAAGGTGACCTGGGTGTTCACATCTTTTTCCCAAATAATTTTATTGCCCTCGATTTTGGAGGCTCCAAATTTCTCTTGTAAATAGTTGGTGAATTTTTCCTTCAGTTCTTCTACTTGAGATTTTGTTTCTACAAAAATATCAAAATCAATTTCAGCTAATTTTTGTTGGTTGTCACTTAGGTAGGAGATATCGGTAAAATTCAAATCGCTGTTATCAAAATAGAGTGTATAAGATTTGCCATTGGCTGGTTGGTTTTCCGCTAATTCAAGTTTTTCTTGTAATGAGTCTATCGAAATTCCCCACTCCTTATCTCTTACAACACCTTTAGGACTTAGCGTAATTTTTTGAACCATATCACCGCTTTGTTCCCAAGCATTTAAAACACTTTGCTCTATTTCGGAGGTATTTGATGCTCCTTCCTTTCCTTTTTCCTGAGATGAGTTGCATGAGAAAAATACTAGGGTCGAAGTTAAAATTAAAACGATTGATTTGGCGATCATGTGGGTCAGGCGAAAGAAATCTTTTCTCATGTTTTCTAGAATGGTATTTTAAAAGCTAAAATTATTGAAATGATTCAGAAAAAGTGCTAACTAAAAAAATAAATGTTATTTTTGTAATGATTTTGCGGTTGCTTCAAGATATTTAAATTATATAAGATTATTAGTGGTTAGGTATTATCAAAATAGGTCGGTTATTAACTGGCCTTTTTTTTATGTGCCTAATCCAACTAATTGATTTTTTTAGCAGGTTTTAAAATTCTCTTCCAATTCCGATCACCATCCCTATTTTACTTCCATTGGTAACAGGAAATCCAAATTTGCAGACTAAATTATAATAGGTGACCACGTCAAAACCTAAACCACCCCCTGAAATCCATTGGTTAACTAGCTTATTTTCATTGGCTGAAAAGTTGTTGTTCACATAAGCAAAGTCATAAAAAGCGGTGGGGTAAATCGCAATGGGGATCTGATTAAATTGTTTGATCGGCAAAAAGGGTAGATTAAAAATCTTATTTAACAATTGGAATTTAATCGTATTTCTATTTAAAAAATAGGATTTTCCATCTAACACATTAAGTTCATACCCACGTACGATTTCATTTCCATATCCTAAACCTGTAATATTCGCGTAGGGAATATTGGTATTACTAGAAATTTTACTTTTGACCTGTGTGGTGAGGAAAAAATGGGAACCTAGATCAAAAAAATAGGCAATGGCTCCGGTTATTTCCCAGAAATCCACCTGGTCAGCGGGCAGAATTCCTATTTTACTAAACGCGATGTCAAATTTTCGACCTCTCAAAGGATATGCAATTAAATCCCTAAAATCATAGGAATATCTGTAGGTCAATTGGGTGAAGTTTTGTTCTTTCGTATTGAGGGCAAAATAAGTAGGGTTCAGTTTTACGATGGTGTCTGAAACAATGGTATGGGTATATTTTAATTCTAAGGATTGAAGGTCGTAAAATTTAAATCTTTTTCGCAGGGTGATT
>JBIKRO010000114.1:0-6575 GCA_044349095.1 Aquirufa sp.
TTGAGTTATTTGCCAATAATGGAATTAGTGGTTGTATTGCTGTGCAAGCCGATTCATCCGAAGATGAAACATTTTTCCTAATTTCATTAGCCGAACAATCTGAATTCATTAAAGGGGTAGTGGGTTGGGTCGATTTACAAGCAAAAGACATTGAAAGTCGATTAACTTTTTTTTCACAATTTGAACAGATTGTTGGTTTTCGTCATGTAGTTCAATCTGAAATCGATCCTAATTTTTTATCAAGACCCGACTTTTCTAAGGGAATTCAATTATTGGAAACCTTTGATTTTGCATATGATTTACTTATTTATCCAAACCAATTAAACTCAGGCATAGATTTTTGCAAGAAAAATTCAAATCAGAGGATTGTGTTAGATCATTTGGCTAAACCACCTATTAAAACGGGAGATATTGCTGAATGGAAAAAGGACATTGTAAAGTTCAAAGAATTAGAAAACGTATCCGCTAAAATTTCCGGATTAATTACAGAAGCCGAATGGTTTAAATGGAATGAAACAGACATTTTGGATATCATTGATATATCTCTAGAGGTATTTGGTCCTGATCGACTAATGTTTGGAACCGATTATCCGGTTGTGTTAGTAGCTGATGAATTGTCTAGCTGGGTCAACTCGTTTAAAAAATCCATAGCTAAATTGTCTGCGGATGAAATTAAAAAAATCACCGTAGAAAATTGTCTTCAATTTTATAAAATAGAACTATAATGAATTTAGGATTAAAAGAAAAAGTGATTATCGTCACTGGAGGTGCAAAAGGCATAGGGGAAGGAATAAGCGAAAGTTTAGCTCTTGAAAGTGCCATGGTAGCGATCATAGGTCGAAATGAAGCTGACAATCTTAAATGCATTGAAAAAATTCAAGCCACAGGTGGACAAGCTTTTTCATTTATTGCTGAATTAAGTGACCCCAATCAATGTAAAAATGTTATCGAAGAGATTTATACTAAATTTGGAAGAATCGATGGATTAGTTAATAATGCCGGTATAAATGATGGTGTGGGTTTGGCCAATGGAACCTATGAAAAATTTATCCAATCATTGCATTCAAATCTAATCCATTATTATTTATTAGCTCAAGCTTGCTTACCACATTTAATTAAAACAAAAGGTTCCATTGTCAATATTGGTTCTAAAGTAGCAGAAACTGGCCAAGGCGGTACATCCGCATATGCAGCCTCCAATGGAGGCAGAAATGCTTTAACGCGCGAATGGGCTGTTGAACTCCTACCACATGATATTCGAGTTAATGCAGTTATTGTAGCTGAGTGCTATACTCCTATGTATGACAAATGGATACAAACATTACCTAATCCTAGTGAAACGTTAAGTGAAATTGAAAATCGGATTCCATTGGGAAAGCGCATGACAACCAAAGAAGAGTTAGGTGCAATGGTTACTTTTTTATTGTCTAGTAAATCGAGTCATACTACTGGCCAATTAATACATGTGGATGGAGGTTATGTACATTTAGACCGTTCTTTAATCTAATATCATGGATTATAGTCATATTGAAAGCCCGGGGTTAATTGTGTTTCCTGAGATAGTGGAATCTAATATAAAATTGGCCATAGATATGGTTGAAGGAAATGTAGACCGATTAAGACCCCATATTAAGACTCATAAAACCCAAGAAGTTAATGATTTATTATTAAAAGCGGGGGTGTATAAATTCAAATGTGCAACGATTGCTGAAGCAGAGTTACTTGCTATTTCAAAAGCAAAAGATATATTATTATCGATTCAACCTACTGGAACAACCCTTGAAAGATTTATAGCATTAGGGCTGCAATATAAGAATAGTCAATTTTCATGCCTCATTGATGATTATAATGCAGCTAAAAATATTAATGATTTAGCCATCAAACATCATGTAACAATTCCTGTTTTTATTGATATTAATGTTGGCATGAATCGGACTGGAATCGTTCCAAAAGAAGCGTTTAAATTGATTGAGGAAATTTCTAATGATACACCTAATCTTATAATTAAAGGATTACATGCTTATGATGGACATATTCGTGATGTTAATTTACAAACACGTATTGAACATGTCCAACAAGATTTTATTGATTTTTATGCATTAATTGATAAAATAGATAGTTCAACATACGAATTAGTGGTCGGTGGAACGCCTAGCTTTTTAGTTCATCGTTCAAATAATCGCTTTGTTTGCAGTCCAGGAACTTTCGTTTTTTTTGATGTAGGTTACCGTAATTTGTTTCCTGAAAATACCTTTAAAATGGCTGTTCAGATAATAGGAAGAGTCATTTCAAAACCTACAAATTCTACCATATGCATAGATTTAGGCCATAAATCGGTGGCTGCGGAAAATTCAATTGACAATCGAGTTCGGTTCATAGATTTTCCCCATTGGACTCTTAAAAGTCAAAGTGAAGAACATGGAATTATTGAAGTTCAAGATCATTCGAATATAATAATTGGTCAAATCATTCGCATGTATCCATATCATATTTGTCCAACAGTAGCGCTCCACCAAAATTTACAAGTCATTGAACATGACGAAATGGTTGGCGAATGGTTGGTAAAGGCACGTAATCGTAAAATCAACATTTAATATGCTACTCTTTGACGCTCATTTAGACTTAAGCATGAATGCATTAGAATGGAATCGGGATTTACGCTCCTCCATTACTGAAATCAATTCTAGGGAGGAAGGCATGACTGATAAATTAGATCGAGGTAAGGCAACAGTCTCATTAGAAGAGTTAAGAAAAGGAAATATTGGCATTGTGGTAGCTACACAGATAGCAAGATATGTATCGAAACGATCTGATTTACCTGGCTGGAATTCTCCTGAGCAGGCTTGGGCACAAACCCAAGGTCAATTAGCCTATTATAAAGCATTAGAATCTTTGGGAGAATTATCTCCCATCAGAAATGGAAATGAGCTAGAAAATCATTTAAAATATTGGAATGGGTCAACAGATAGTAAAAAAAAGATAGGGTATATATTAAGTTTGGAGGGTGCTGATTCTATAGTATCCGTTGAATACTTAGATATAGCCTATAATTATGGATTAAGAGCTTTAGGACCTGCACATTATGGGCCAGGAAGGTATGCGCAAGGAACCAATGCAACTGGCGGTTTAGGACCCAATGGAAAAGATTTATTAGAAAAAATGGAATCCTTAGGGATAATCTTAGATGCCACGCATTTATGTGATGATAGTTTTTGGGAAGCCATGGATATTTTTAATGGATCGATTTGGGCAAGTCATCAAAATTGTAGGTCTCTAGTAAACCATAATCGTCAATTTACGAATGAACAATTTAAAGAAATTATTCGCCGTGGAGCTGTAATTGGTTTACCTTTAGATACTTGGATGATGGTCCCAAATTGGGTTAGAGGTTTATCAGACCCAATCAGCATGAAAGTAGATTTAAATGTAATGATTGATCATCTCGTACATATTTGCAACTTAGCTGGCAATACAAATCATGTTGGTATTGGTACCGATTTAGATGGTGGATTTGGGACAGAACAATCACCCATGGATATTAAAACCATAGCTGACTTACAAAAAATCCCTGAATTAATGTTAAAAAGAGGTTTTACCAATAATGACATTACAAAAATTTGCCATCAAAATTGGATTGATTTTTTAATGAATCATTGGAGTTAATCATACTGAACCTGGGGGAGGACTGTATGAAGTCCAACCTCCATCTACGATTAAGGTTTGTCCTGTAATTTGCCTCGAATTATCCGATAGCATAAATGATATCGCATTAGAAATATCTGTTACATCAGCTATGGTTCCCATGGGAGTAATTTTAGTCCATTGACTTTCAAAATCACTTATTAAAGCTGTCCTTTCTGTAAGGGTAGCACCGGGTGAAATAGCATTTATTCGAATGCCTAGTGGAGATAATTCCACGACTAAATTTCTAACAAGTTGGATTAAAGCCCCTTTTGTCATCCCATAAGCCACTAAATCAGGATGTGCTTGATGACCCGTAACTGAGGTAGTAACAACTATACTGCCTTTGGTGTTACTTTCTTTTAATCGTTGGGCAATGAATTGTATTAAAAAGAATGTACCTGAAACATTAACTTTCAGCAATGTATCCATGGATTCCCTCGGGTAATCAAGGAAACCACCAAAAGTTGTAATTCCACTATTGCAAACACACCCATATAAAGTTCCGGGTGTATTATTAATCGTGTTACCTAAATCATTTAAAAATAATTCGCTACTTGAATCACCTAAAATCCCCAATTGGTTTGTTAAGAAATTTTTTTCTAATTGCTGTGCAGCAGTTTTGAAAACGGAAGGATCTAATTCATTCCAAATGACAAAATATCCTTCCTTGCATAATTGTATAACTACCTCTAATCCAATTCCTTGGCCTGCACCTGTGACAATTACTTTCTTCATTCTAATGTGAGTCTCTTGTTACTTTTGAACCTGAACCACCCTTTAAAAAATCAAAATCTGCTCCCACATGCGCTTGTTCTACGCGATCAATAAACAAGCCCACATATCCTCTTATTTGTTTTATAGGGAGAATGGGATTTGCTGCTTTTCTTTGAGATAATTCTTCGTCACTAACTTCCCAATGGATGCTTCTATTATTTAAATCTAACTCAATAAAATCTCCATTTTCTACCCAGTTCAATGGTCCACCTGCAGCGGATTCAGGACTCACATGAAGAATTACAGTTCCAAAACCGGTTCCACTCATCCGTCCATCCGAAATTCGAACCATATCTTTTACTCCCTTTTCTAACAATTTTTTAGGAATACCCATGTTACCCACTTCGGCCATACCTGGATAACCTTTAGGACCTACATTTTTCAAAACCATGACTGAATTTTCATCTATATCTAAATCAGGCAAATCAATTCGAGCGTGATAATCTTCAATGTTTTCAAAAACAACGGCTTTTCCTCTATGCTTAAATAACGATAAAGAGGCTGCAGATGGTTTTACAACAGCTCCATTAGGAGCTAAATTTCCTCTAACAACAGCAATTCCAGAATCTAATTTAAAAGGTTCATCAAAAGTTGATATGATATTGCTGTCATAAATAGGCGTATTGTCAATGTTTTCACCTACAGTCTTTCCATTGACCGTAATGGCATCCGTATTTAAAAACTTTTTCATTTGATTCATTAAGGCGGGTAGACCACCTGCATAATATAAATCCTCCATAAAGTGCTCTCCAGAAGGTTGAATATTAGCTAATAAGGGTATTTGCCTAGAAAACTTATCAAAATCATTTAAATCTAATTCGACACCAATTCTCCCAGCAATAGCTAATAAATGAATAACAAAATTTGTAGATCCACCCGTAGCGGCATTGACTCTAATCGCATTTTCAAAAGCTTCTCTTGTTAACACTTTTGATATTTTCTGATCCTCATTCACCATTTCAACGATTCGTCTACCAGAATGTTGAGCTAAGACTTTTCTTCGTACATCAGCAGCCGGAATAGCCGCATTTTGTGGCAAACTTAAACCTAAAGCTTCCACCATAGTAGCCATTGTTGACGCTGTACCCATAACCGCACAATGTCCGGGAGTTCTTGTCATACAAGCTTCAGCTTCAACAAATTCCTTTTGAGTTAACTCACCTAATTTATATGCTTCTGCAAAACGCCAAACATCAGAGGTGCCAATATCCTTACCTTTAAATTTACCCTTCATCATAGGTCCTCCAGAAATAACTAAAGTAGGTAAATCCACACTGCAAGCTCCCATTACTAAAGAAGGTGTCGTTTTGTCACATCCACACATCAGTACAACCCCATCTATCGGATTTGCTCGAATAGATTCTTCTACATCCATACTAGCTAAATTTCGATACAACATAGCAGTAGGCTTGATCAAAGTTTCTCCTAATGACATCACAGGAAATTCCACCGGAAATCCACCAGCTTCAATAACTCCTTTTTTTACAAATTCAGCAAGTTCCCTAAAATGTGCGTTACACGGAGTTAGTTCAGACCATGTATTACAGATACCAATGACAGGTTTACCTTGAAAATATTCATCTGGAATACCTTGATTTTTCATCCAGGCTCTATATATAAAGCCATCTTTACCAGTTTTACCAAACCATTGTTGCGAGCGTAAATTTTCTTTATTCATTTTCAAAGTCTAAGGTTTTTTTTAATACAAAGCTATTATCCGGACCTAATGAATAAAAGCATAATCTAACACCATTTACTAAATCTGAATATTGGTCATTTTTAAATTGAAAGGATCTGACAATATCAGATTTCACTAAATACAATGAATCCTTTCCTGAATAACCAAATTCTTGTCTACCCTTTAAATTAGGAAATTTTATTAAATTAAAAGAATTTTTGTTGAATTCATACCCAAATATTTGAAATTTATGAGCATTATCATCGCCAAAAATCCAAAATTCAGGTCGTTGATTATTATTCAAATCAGAACTTATTAGGTTTTTAATTTTAAAATTTTTCAGTTTTTTTTCAAAGATCAATTGATGACTTTTAAATATTTGAAAATGAATGAAATCCGTATTTATATCTGCTTTAGCCTCAAAATCTTCAACTTGCGT